>QMVD01000006.1 GCA_003660925.1 Nanobdellota archaeon | reverse complement strand
GGAACTAGATTGTCTCCCATGTGTTCGTCCACGCTCCATCCCCTTTCCATTTCTAAGAGCAACCTCTCACACGCTTCCCTTCCCACTACCTCGCTTGGTTTTCCCTTCTCTCCCAGGGCATCAGCTCCTATCAGGGTCTTTTCATAATCCGCCCAGATGACTATGCTCGAGCCAGGGGAAGGGGCGTCCTCATATACCGCCTCTATCTCCCCCTCTCCTAGACATCTTAACGCGGCCTTTTTCTGCCTTTCAGCCACCCCCTCTATGGAGGAACAGGATACGCCAAAAATCCCTTTTTTCCCTCCTCTCTCAAACTCATAGGGTTCTGGCTTCCACTTCCCTATCTTAAAGGTGACGTGGGCCCCTCCCCTTGGGTAATAGCCCCTCCTATGGATCTCCACCTCAGCCTCAAAACCCAACTTCTTGACTTGAGGGAGGAAGACGAACCTCACGTAATCCATAGGCATGCTCCATTTGGTGTCCGTCGCTCCCCCCACGAACTCTACCTCACACCCTTTGAGGGAACAGGGGAGCCAGAGGCTCTGCATGGCTAAGGTGATGGAACCAGCCGTGGGTATCTCCACCTTTATCCTTTTTTTTCTGGGCTCTCCTGGCACGAACTTTATCTCCCTGCTCCCCAAGAACAGACCATCCACCTCTGCATCACATAATTCCCTCAACGCCATTATAGAATGCATGTGTTGATTCTTCAATCCCGGATTTGGCCTGTTCGCCCTTATGTTATAGACCCTCACAGGCTTCCCTGTCACCACGCTGAGGGCAACTGCATTCCTGACTATTTGTCCTCCCCCTTCTAGGCGAGAGCCATCTATCTCAAGCATGGAAAACTTTAACTTCGGGCTCGATTTAACCTTTTCCATGCGGTGTCACATCTGTGGGAGAAAGGGGGCGATATTTCTCCCTTACCTAGGTAAGTGGCTTTGCGAGAAGCATTTCCTCAGGATGGTGAGGAAGAGGTTTGGAAGTAATTTGAGGAGATTTTTCAAGAAAGGAGAGGCCCTATCCCTACCGAAAGGAAAGACCTTACCAGAGGTCGTGTTGAGGAAACTCATGGAAGGAAAACCATTCCGCTTCTCCAGGGGGAGGAAGGTGAAGGCGGATTATTTGGAGAAGATAGCCAACGATATCCTGTTAAGCCTCTTCGAGGGCAAGTTCCCGAAGGTGATCCTGAAGGACAAACCTCTCTACAACTTTAGGTACGAGGAGTTGAAGTTCTTCGCAGACCTGTTGGGATTGAAGTACAAAGAGTCCTATGTGAGGAATGAACTGGTGGAGGAAGTGGTAAAATATAAACCTGGAGCTCTCTTTTCCCTAGTGGGGTGGTTCGGGTGATCATAAAGCCATTCGAGAAGGTAAGGCTTTACGGGAAAAAGGTGATAGAGATCATCGCGAAGATAGATACCGGAGCTTATAGGAGTTCGATAGATAAGGAACTGGCCGAAGAGTTAGAGTTGAGGGAGGTGGGAGAAAAAGGGTTCAGGTCGAGCTTGGGGAGGGAAAGGAGGAAGCTCGTGAAACTCAAGTTCGAGCTGGCGGGAAAGCTCATAGAGACCGAAGTCAGCGTGGCGGATAGGAGCAGGATGAAGTACAAGATGATAGTAGGGAGGAGGGACTTGAAGGGGTTCTCAGTCAAAATCGATTGATTTAAATGCGGTCATCTAGAGATTTTTCTCATGAAGATATGCGTCCTTTCCTACGAGAGCATAAAGCAATCGAAGGAGCTCTACGTTCAATTGCTCGAGGAGCTTAAAAAGAGGTTCTCCTCCGTCCTCATGGTACCCATAGAGAAAGTGACTATAAACATAGGGGATGGAAGCACCAGGGTGATGTACAGGGATAAAGAACTAGAGGATTTTGATGTGATCCTCCCGAGGATAGGACCTAGTTACGCACACTATGGCTATCTCATCCTGAAATTGTTGGAAGGAAAGGTATACTTCCCTAACAAACCAGAATCCTACTTGATAGCGAGGGACAAGGTGTACAACCTCATGGTCCTGGCTTCTCACGGGATCCCAGTCCCTAAGACCATAGCCACGGTCTCCAAGCAAATCGCCAAAAACCTCTCCTCCGAGGTGGGGGAACCCTTGATAGTGAAGGCGGAGGGGAGGAGCGGAGGGAAAGGGGTGATCTTCGCTAAGGACGCCAAGTCCGCGAACACCATGATAGACGCCTTCTCTATCTCCAAAGGGGAGAAGATCTTGTTGGAGGAGTTCATAGAAGCGAAAGGGGATGTCAGGCTCTTCGTCATAGGCGATAAGGTGCATGCCGCTGCCATGAGGGTGGCGAGCGAGAAAGACATAAGGAGCAACATACACGCTGGAGGGAGATACGTCCCTTACGAGCCCGACAGGGAGATGAAGAATATCGCGGTCAAGGCGGCCAAGGTCATAGGGGCAGGTATATGTGGGGTAGACATAATGGCTGGGAAGGACGGCCCAAAGGTGTTGGAATGTAACATGAACCCAGGTTTCATGATAACCAAAGTTACTGGGGTAAACCTGTTCAAACGAATAGCTGACTATCTCTACGATGAGGCGAAGCGCTTCTACTCTGGGGAGAACATCCTCACGGAGTTCGTGGCAGATGTGCTCAAATATCTCAAAAATCACTTGTAGATGAGAAAGCACTTTTCACCTGTGTAAACCTGAGGATTCTTCTTTACCCCGAAGACCCACCCATCCTCCGGGGCTCTCACCACATACCTCTCTCCCGTGAACACGTCGTGAACTTCCCCTAATCTCATCCCTTTCTTCACTCTAGTTCCAATCTCTATCTTGGGAGCTAAAATTCCTCCCTTCGGGGCGTTCACCTGGACCCTCTTCTTGACGTAGAGTACTCTTTCCTTAGAGGCCTTCCCTTCCAACATTTTTATGCCCCTCATGAAGTTGAGTATGCCTTTTAACCCCAAGGACACGAACTCCTCTTCCAACCTCCCGCCTTCCCCTATCTCTAACGTGTAACTTTCCACCCCTATCTTGTGAGCTTCCTTCGCCAGACTTCCTCTTATTCCCTTCCTCGTCTCCACGAACCTTATCCCGAAAAACTTCACGTTTTCGTAAGAGCGCTCGAAGATCTTGACTAAAGGAACCATCCTGAAATGCTCGGATCCTGAGTGTAAATCTATGAGGTAATCCGCCCTCTTTACCAGGCTGTGGAATATGGCATAGGCTATCTTGTCGCTTATGGAGCCATTCGCGCTCCCTGGGAAACACCTGTTCAAATCCTTCTCGTCCATGGGGTTGTTCCTCTGCTTCGCGTTGTAGGCTGGAGGGTTCGCTATGCTCAGGATGATGAGTTTCCCCCTCAACTCGCTTGGGTCCACGGAATTGGAGAGCCTGAAGTTCAACTCCACCCCATTGACTTCGTTACCGTGGACAGCAGAACAGATCAAGAGGGTTGGGCCCTTCTCGACCCCAGAGATGATGGTCAATGGGAGCAAGATGGGGGAAGTGTCTGGGAGCTCCCCGACCTTGAGCGCCCCTCTAACTACTTCTCCCTTTCCCACATAAATATTGTCTATCTTCATCATTTCAACAAGGGAAGGCTTCCGGTCACCTTATCTATTAACTCCTCTGGCCCTGGTCCTATGACCAAACAAGTCACCGTCCCAGGTTCAACCTCAGTCAACCCCCTATCCACCACGAACTCCACATATAGCTTCTTCTCCCTGGCCTTCTTCTCCAACTTTTCGAGCTCCTTCAGGTCCTTTGCCACTAGGACCACTTTCTTCTGTCCCTCTTGGTTCCATATCCTGAACCAGGAGGGTTTCAAGTTCATCACCTTTATGGAGGCGCTTAAACTCCCATGAGCAACCTGCGCCGCCATCTTTCCCTTGCTCATTTTTAAGTCTCCCCTCACCACTATGACCTGCTTGAACATGGCCTTACCTAAAGTTTAAAAATTTATATATCTTGAGCAAGCCAATGAGGAAGTGCATCTCCTGCGGGAGGGAAATATCCACCATAGAGAACTCCGTAGTGTTTCCCTGTCCTAAGTGTGGGGAGCATGAGATCGTCAGGTGCGGGAGGTGCAGGAAGATAGCGGCCAAGTACAAGTGTCCAAAATGTGGTTTTGAGGGGCCTTGAAATGGGGGAAGTAATGGTAACAGCGAGGGTGATGCCTTCTTCCTTAGAGGTGGATCTAAAGGAGTTAGAGAAGAGGGTTAGGAAAGTCGTGGAAGAAAAGGGAAAATTCGCTGGGAGCGAAGTTCAACCCATCGCCTTTGGTTTAAAGGCTTTAGTGGTCTACTTCTTGATCCCAGACGAGGAAGGATACTTGGGAGAGATCGAGGAGAAGGTGAAAGGGTTAGAAGGTGTGGAGAGCTTTGACGTCACGGATTTGAGGAGAACCCTTTAAATATCTCAAAGTTAGTCTTAACTCATGGGCATCTTGGAGGACCTGAGATCTCTTCGCATTCAAGGGGCGACTAATGTCGCCCTCGCTTCCTTGAGATATTTGGAACAAGTGTTGAGACGCTCAAAAAATCCGAGGAAAGACTTAGAGGTCGCGAGGAGGAGACTGTTCTCTACAAGACCCACCGAACCTTTAATGAGGAACCTAGTGAACTACGTCTTGAGGGAGGAAGACTTCCGCGAGGCAATAAACTCTGCCAAGAACCTGTTGAAGAAAGCCATGGCAGACATATCCCTTTGTGCTAACAGATTAAAAGGAAATTGTAAGGTGATGACTCATTGCCACTCCTCCTCTGTCATTTCTGTGCTGAAGAAGATAAGAGGAGTGGAAGTGTTCGTCACAGAAACGAGACCCCTCTACCAGGGTAGGGAGACTGCCAAGGAGCTCTTGAAGCACAAGATAAAGACCCACTTCATAACGGACAGCGCCGCAGGCATCTTGATGGATAGGGTGGACTACGTCATAGTTGGGTGCGATGCCATAACCTCAGAGATCTCCGTGGTCAACAAGGTAGGCACCTACCCCCTCGCGGTACTGGCGAAGAGGGAGAACGTTCCCTTCTACGTGGCCACCACCTTGTTAAAATTTGACCCCCAGACCATATACGCGAAAGGAAGGATAGAAGTGAGATCCCCTGACGAGGTCTGGAAGACCAGACCTAAAGGACTCGACGTGATAAACCCGGCATTCGATATAACTCCCGAGGAGCTCATAACAGGGTTCATGACAGAGTTCGGAGTCTATGCACCAGAAATGATCTACGACCTGATAGAGAAACATTACCCGTGGATCCTTCATTAAAGCTTAAATAGACGTTCTTACTTCCTCCTTCTATGCTCAAGGTCAAGAGATTAGATTTCAAGACAGGGGGGCCAGACGTAGTGGTCTTAGACGACAGCACTGCCTGGAAGCTGGGGGTTAGGCCAAAAGACAGGGTGAAGATCTTGTGGAAGGACAAGGAAATAACTGCGATAGTTAACATCGCAGAACGCTTCCCAAGGAACATTGTAGGCCTTTTCAGGGACATTTGGGAGAGATATGATATAAAGGACTGGGAAGAGGTGGACATAGAAGTCCTGGAGAAGCCTTTAGCAGCGGATTACATAAGGAAGAAGTTGGATGGCAAGAGGCTCAAGCGCAAGGAAATAGAGGAGATCGTCAGGGCAATAAACGAGGATGAATTGAGTGATATGGACATCTCGGCCTTCGTGGTCTCCCAATACATAAGAGGAATGAGCTTGGACGAGATTGCCTATCTGGTAGAAGCCATGGTGGACGTCGGTCAGAGGTTGGAGTTAAGTCATTACCCCATCCTGGACAAGCACAGTTTGGGAGGAATCCCTGGGAACAAGGTGACCATGATCATAGTCCCCCTGATAACATCCTTGGGATACGTGATGCCCAAGACCTCGAGCAGGGCAATAACCTCTGCCTCTGGGACTGCTGATGCCATGGAAGTTCTAGCTAATGTCTCTTTCTCGCTCGACGAGATCAAGGAGATCGTGAACAAAGTTGGTGGGTGCATAGTGTGGGGGGGTTCGCTAAACTTGGCACCAGTGGATGACAAACTCATAAACGTGGAGAAGGTCCTGAACATAGATCCGGTCTCCCAGATGATAGCCAGCATCATGGCGAAGAAGTTGTCGGTCGGAGCTACACATTTAGTTTTGGACTTCCCCATAGGACCCGAAGCTAAAGTGAGGAACAGATTAGAGGCTACCAGGTTGAAGAGGATGTTCCTTGGGATCGCCAGGCGCTTGAAGATGGAGGTGAGCGTGGTTTACACCTCTGGGTACCAACCCATCGGGAACGGCGTTGGTCCCCTCCTCTCAGCCAAGGACGCCTTGATGGTCTTGGAGGGGAGTGGCCCCGAAGATTTGAGGAATAAGGCCTTGAAACTCGCAGAGAACCTGTTGAAATTGTTGAACATAAAAGCTGATCTGAAAGAGATGCTGGAGAAGGGAGAAGCTCTGAGGAAGATGAAGGAGATCATTGAGGCTCAAGGAGGAGACCCTAGGATCATCTCCGAAGACCTACAGCCTTATGAGCACGAATTCACTTACACGAGCCCGAAGAACGGGAGAGTGGTGTACATAAGCAATCACGCCCTGAACGAGCTCGCTAGAGTGGCTGGGGCCCCCTTCGACGAAGGAGCAGGGATATACCTTCACAAGAAGGTGGGGGAAAAGGTGAGGAAGGAGGAACCTCTTTTCACCATATACGCCAGGAACGACGCAAAGCTTAAAAGAGCAGTGAAACAGGTGGTGTTGAGGAAGCCGGTGGTGGTCAAATGAGCAGGATAAGGACGAAATTCATAAAGAGCATGACGAGGAAGATCTTGTTAGAGCACGGAAGCAAATTCACGGACAAATTCGAGGAAAACAAGAAAATCTTGGACCAACTGATAGACATCCCCTCTAAAGTCATAAGGAATAAGATAGCAGGTTACATCACCTTCTTGAAGAAGAAGGGGGAGTTCTAAAGTTAGTGTGAGTAAACTTATAAACGAGGACGGTTATGGGTTCATCGATGAGAGCTTCCCTGTTAGCAATATCTACCGCATTTTTCCTCATCACTTATGCATTCCCAATGTTTTTGTTCTCTAGTACTCCTGAGCCACAGGGCCTTTCTTGTAAGGGTTGTAATCTCATCTTGATATCCCTAGATACTGTGAGGGCGGACTACTTAGGAGTCTATGGCTATTTTCTAAATACCTCTCCTAACTTGGACTCCTTCTCAAGGGAAGCCATCTTATTTGAAAGAGCCTTCTCACAGAGTTTTTGGACGCTTCCGAGTCATGCTTCCATCTTCTCTTCTTTGTACCCCAATCATCATCTAACGGTTCACAGAAATAGCACTTTGACTAACCTGACCATCACAGAAATTCTCTCCCGAGAAGGTTACAAGACCTACGCTTATACAGGCAACGCCTTCGTATCGGAGGAAAGGGGGATCTTGAAGGGGTTCGACGAGATCTACTACAACTATGACTCCATTCTTTTCAAACCGTTTGACCTGGCCGTGATCAACACCACACTCGATTGTAATGGTAAATTCTTCGCCTTTTTCCACACATATGCTCCCCACTTCCCCTACTTATTACCCGATGAATCCAAGCTGTTTTTCCCTCCCCCATCCTCCTCTAACATAAGCCTGTTTTTAAGGGAGTTGTTCGACAGACACCATATCCTCTCTCAGTTGAACAGGAGTTCCTTGAATAGCTTTTCAGAACTACAAGAGGATCAAATTATGAAAGCATATCATCTCATCCGCAACGGATCTCTCTCCGAAATAAATGAGTCATCGGAAGATGATCGCCTCTTCTTACGATACGCTTATTCTAATAAGATAAGGTGGGCGGATGAGGAACTTGGAAAGCTGTTGTCCTTGCTCAAATCGAAAGGGTGCCTTGAGAATACTATCGTAGTGATCCTTTCGGACCACGGAGAGAGCTTCGGGGAACATGGTACGTTCAGGCACAGAGATATCTATAACTCCAACATTCATGTGCCATTGATGATAAGGTTGCCTTCCAAAGTAAGAGGAATCTTCAGGAAACCAGTTATGCTGGTCGATATGGTCCCCACCCTCCTAGATCTGTTAGGCATAGAGATAGAGGGCAACTTCGATGGGAGGAACTTGTTCGATCCCGGGAGGAGAAAGTGGGTCGTTTCCTTCCAAGACATCGAAGACGGGGAGTTGTGCGTGATCGACAACGGTTACAAACTGATTCGTTTCAAAGATCATTACGAGCTATATGATATAGTTAATGACTTCAATGAAGAGAACCCCCTCAACATCTCCGAGCACCGCGACGTATTCGAGTCTTTACTCAAGCTCATGGACGATGTAGTTAGTTGACTAAGATGGCTGGTTTACCGGGTAAAGCCTGCTTCGCCTTTTCTTCTTCGGATTCATTCTCCCTTTTGATCTCGATCTCGCAGTTGAAGACCTTCTTGAAGTAATCCTTCATGCTTTCTAAAAGTTCGAATTCCTCGCTCTCATCCAGGATGAACTTTGGCCTCTTGGAGGGATCCTTCAAGATGTTCGCTAACTTTATCGCGACGTTCCCATGTTCCTTTATGGCCTCCTTTAGCTTCTTAGGTTCCTTTAAGACTTCCCTCTTCCAAGTCGAGGCCACGAAAAAAGTAATCTTACTGGGTTTCTTCTTCAAGATGTTTAGGATTTCGTTCACATCAGAGACCAACTTATCAACGATTTCCTGACCATACTCCAACTTCTCATTCATCCACTCTTTCCTCACCTCAGGCCACTTGGCTTGGTGGACGAATCCCTTCTTCCCCAGCCTCTCCCAGATCTCCTCGCAGGTGTGGGGGGCAAAAGGCACGTTTATCCTGGCGAACACGTCAAAGGCATATCTTATGGTCTTCCCGTTCACCTTCCCTTTCCTTTGAATGTACTTAGTTATGTCCTGCCACAGGCCGTGGAGGGAGTGCAATAAGGCGCTTCTGTTTTCCATCTTCTCCAGGTGTTCTCTCGTCTTCATGATCCTGAACTGGATCCTTGACCTTAACCAATCATCCATGAAGTCTTCCCCTCCCTTTTCATCCTTGAACCTCTCTAAGGTCATCAGTATTTTCAAGAGCAATTCCTTAAAATTCCGGGCAGCACTCCTCCTGAAATCAGCGTCCGCCAGTCCCTCATTAGAGTCCAAGAAGGCCAATCTGGAGGCGTCTGCTCCATATTCCTCCACCGCCTGTCTCAATGTTATGAAATTCCCCTTGCTTTTGCTCATCTTCTCCCCATCTACCGTCACCCACCCATTCGCGCCAATGGCCCTTGGCCAGTATTTCTCTGGGAAGAACACCACGTGATGGAAGATGAAGAAGGGAAGGTGGTGTGGTAGTAAGTCCTTTCCAGAGTTCCTCAGATCAACAGGATAGAAGTACTCGAATTCCTCCCTGATCTCTCTCAACAGCTTAGGATCCAATCCACACTTCTTTCCCACCTCTTCTGGGTTTCCTTCTCCCAACAACACGTAATCGAAGAATTCGTCCTTCATGTTCTTCGCCTTTACTTCTCCCTCTCTCACGTACTTAGCGATGATGTAATAACTCATGTATATGGTGGAATCGCTCAGTGGCTCTATTATCCACTCGGGATCCCAAGGGAGAGGTGTTCCCAACCCAGACTTCCTCGCACACGCTTTGTCCTTCATGTTGATGATAGCGTTCTCCAACCAATTCCTCGCCTCATCCGGATAAACTTTCATTTTTTTCAAACACTCCAACGCCCTTTTCTTCCATTCCTCATCGCTATACTTCAAGAACCACTGATCCTTGATGATCTTCACGTGACACCTAGTCAGACACCTACATATGACGGGTTCCGAGGCCTCATACATGATGGAAGCCATCCCCTTTTTAGAGAAGTCCTCCACTAACTTCTGCTTGATGTCCCTTACCCTCTTTCCGCTATACTCCCCACACTTCTCATTCAAAATCCCTTTGTGGAACTCCCTCCTGTATATGATCTTGGTAGCCTGTTCCAACTTCTCGTCTTCCTGCGAAGTTATACCCATCTGTTCGCATATCTTCTCCGCGGGGTTCTCCCCTATCTCGCTTTTTATTATAGTTATGGGCTTGAGTTCGTTTAGTTTGCCCAAATCTTTTAGGGCCATGTAATCATAGGGTGCGTGAGCTGGTACGCTCATGACCACACCAGTCGCGTTCCTCACGTCCACGAAGGAGGCAGGAAGTATGGGAATCTCCCTCCCACTCAAAGGCTCCACGCAACTTTTCCCTATGATCTCCTTTCCCTTGAACTCTTCCAAGACTTCCACCTCGTGCTCCTGATCCCTCAACTTCTTCACGCTCTCCTTGCTCACTATCCACACTTCATCGTCTACTTTAGCCCTCACGTAGTCCCCTTCTGGATTCAGCCACATGTTAGTCACTCCAAAGATGGTTTCCGGCCTCAGAGTAGCGGCTGGTAGGAAGGCATCTCCGAACTTGAATTTTAACAAGATGTATTCCACCACCGTCGCGTTCTCTCCTTCCTTTCTGTCGTGGGAACCGGTTGGGGACTCGCAGGAGGGACACCAGATCACGGGATGTTTTCCCTTCACCACTAACCCCATCTTCTTCAACTTCTTGTACTGCCATGTTACGAACTTGTTATATTCGGGATTCAGCTTAGTGGTGTAAAAAGTCCTCCTCCAGTCCACCGACAACCCATAATTCTGAAAGTCCCTCACCCAAGTCTTAGCAAAGAACTTGACTATCTTCACGGGGTCGTCAAACTCCTTCACTTTCTCCCTTGGGATCCCACTCATCACGAAGGCTTCTATCTGTTTTTGGTCACCCATAGCTATCCTCTTGGCTGCTCCCATTATGGGCTCCCCAGTGGCATGGAGGCCAAAGGGAAACAACACGTTGTAGCCCAACAAGCGCATGAAACGCGCCATCATGTCTGCTCTGGTAGCAGAATAAGCGTGTCCCACGTGGGGAGCTGCGTTTATGTAGGGATATGGGAAGGTGACGAAGTACTTCTTCCCCTTTTTCGGCTCCGCCTCAAATATCCCGGCTTCTCTCCATCTCTTCTGCCACTTAACCTCTATTTTACGGATGTCCTTCTCCGAGAAAAGAATCACCGTTCATGGAGAAATTCAAGGGAGAGCCCTTTATTAATTTTTGGATTCGACTTGAAAAGCTTATAAAGCAAGCTTGAGGATGAGCATCTGGGCCGGTAGCTTAGCCTGGACAGAGCGACGGCCTTCTAAGCCGTAGGTCCCGGGTTCAAACCCCACTTTCTCGGGAGAAAGTGAGTGAGAGTCCCGGCCGGCCCTTCTCAAAAAATTGATAAATGGGAAGAAGTTTCTTATGCAAATGATAACCGCGTTCGTCTTGGTGATCGTGGAACCAGGTAAGGAGGGAGACGTCAAGAAGAAACTCATGAACCTTCCTCAGGCAAAAGAGGTTCATGAAATCTACGGAGAGTACGATCTCATCATCAAGGTACAGACCAAGAGCCTCCAGGAACTGGACGCCTTCGTGACGAAGCTCAGGAAAATAAAGAACGTTAGGGCCACATCAACGCTAATAGCCAGCGATTAAAAGGTTACTATCTCTCCCTCTGGGAGGAGATAACAACCCCTCCTCCCATAGTAACTCGAGGAGCCTATGTTCACTATCTTGAAGCCATTTATCTCGAAGATCTCGTTGAAATGAGGTTGATGACTCCTCACGATGATTGAAAGGGAATTCTTCCTCAAGAATTCCAGCGCTTCTTCTTTCGAGATGATCCAACCCACCCCTCGCGGATTTCTGCCCGGCAGACCTCCCGTGACCTCTGGGTCGTTCCAAACGATTTCTTCATCTCCTTTCTCCCACTTCTTTATGTCCCACCTCTCCTTCGGTATGAAACCATGCAGAGCAACTAGCTTGTATCCCTCATTCACGTAGGCTACGGGTGCTTCTCTCATGGCAGAAACATAAGCTAGCTCAACTTGCTTCCATCCAGGACCGAATTCCCTCTCTAAGTGGAGCCTCCAGTCCCTCGGGTAGACCTCGAGACAGATGTCGTGATTTCCTGAGAGGATGATCACATCTTCTCCTCTCAACTTCAAGTCTGCCACTTCGCAGGCGACCTCCGTCCCCCTTTCTCCCCTATCCACGAAGTCCCCCAGGAAAACTATCTTCCGTTTTCCTAAGAAATTCTCCTTCACATATCTCACCGTCCCCATATCTCCATGGACGTCTCCGATGAACACGAGTTCTCTCGCGTCATCGAAGATGACAGGAGGCTCTCTCCTCAATTTTTCCTTCAGCTTTTCAAACTTCTCCACCACCTCCTCAAATCCCATGTCATTTACTCTCTTTCATCATTTGAAAAGTTTTTTAATGCATCACTTCAACCTTGCTTTAGGGGGCCGTGAGGTAGCCAGGTAGCCTGGCGGGCTCCAGTGACGGTAAGAGGGTCATCTGACGTCAGGATGAGGAAACCCGCTGGAGCGAGGCGACCCGCTCGCGGGAGTTCAAATCTCCCCGGCCCCACTAGAAACTTTTAAAAGTCTTTACTACCAGTAAGTAAGTATGCGTAAACTATCACCAATTCTCATGTTTCTCCTTTTAGCCCCCGCTTTCTCCTACCTTTCTTTAGAGATATCCTTCGATAAGGTCATCTACATGCCGGGAGAAGTGGGGAGGGCGGACGTGGTCATAACTTCCCCATCCGACATGCCAGCCTTTATCCAATATTACGTGAACGGGGAACAGTTCATCTTGAGCACTAGAGAATTGAAGAAGGGAAGAAATGAACTACCCCTTTACTTCAAGGTCCCCTCAGAGGAAGGTTTCTATGACTTTAAGGTTGAGGTGAGAGGGAAGGATCATGGTATAACTAAAGCAGAGTATTTCACGGTCTCCTCCCCAGACAAGGGGTTCTTGGTGGACTTAGAACCGGACGTGCTCATAGTGAAGGAGAGAGGCACCTTGACATTGAAAGTGGCCAACATAGGGAACTACGACGACGTTTTTGAAATACTTCCTCCAAAATACCTTTCCGAGTTCAATTACAGCTACGTGGAGGTTCCAAAAAGAGAAATCGTAGAACTTAACCTCAGCTTCGATCCCGATGACCTGAAGGGAGGAAGTTACGATTATAACCTCAAAGTTTGTTCCCTTTCTCTCTGGAGGTGCGAGGAGGTTCATTCCCAGGTGATCGTGGAGAGAGAAGAGAGCGAGGAGAGCGAGTTCGAGTTTTTGGAGACCCTCTTTGGGACTCCAAATTCCCGCATCCCATGGAAAGTGAAGGTGAGAAACAAGTCTAACTTCAACAAGACCTACACTTTCTCACTGGAACAACTTAACTTCTCCGGAACCTTTGAAAGCTTCAAGATAGTGGAGGTCCCTCCTGGAGAAGCTGAAGTGAGTTTGGACATATATCCGAACGAAACCGGCAACTTTTACTTTTCCTATCAGATCTCCTCAAATGGCGTTAGGGTGAGAGAAGGAATGTTGAACCTCACCATCAAAACACCTTTCCTTTCCCCAGCCTTTCTCTTATCCCCAAAACTCGGGTGGATTTACTTCGTCTTCTCCCTTTTAGTACTTAGTTCCATTGCCTTCCTCCTACTGAGGAAAAAAGTCACCTATCCCTACGCTAAGTAAGCTTTTTAAGAAAGAGGGCTCTCTTCATTCCCATGCTCGGCTATCTAGTGGGGAACAAAGTGGTGATCAGGGACGAGAAAGAGGCGAGTAAGCTGTATAACAAGGGAAAATATGGGACACTAGAAGAGAATAAGTTGACCCTCTCCTTAGTCGAAGCCCTTTACTTAGTGGAAAGGAAGAAACTGAAGGTGTTCAAGGGAGAAGAAGAGTTGGACTACGACACCCTCCTGAAACTGGCTGCAGAACTGGAGCCAAGATTTTGGGTAAGGTTCTGCGTTTACAGGGACATAAGGAAGAGGGGGTACATAACGAAGACCGCCTTGAAGTATGGAGCGGACTTCAGAGTTTACGATAGGGGCGACGTCCCAGGCAAGGATCACGCGAAGTGGGTCCTCTTTGCGGTCAACGAGAACGACATCTTCGATTGGAAGAGGTTCGCTGCCATGAACAGAGTGGCTCATTCCGTGAGGAAGAGTTTGCTCATAGGCGTAGTGGACGATGAGGGAGACGTGACTTACTATGAGGTGAGGTGGAAGAGGCCATGAAGAAGACGGCGCTTTTCCTTTTCCTGTTCCTCTTAGGCATTTCTCACGGTGCCACTGCTCATACCAAAATCTTAGGAGTAATGCAAACGGAAAGTGGAGAAGTAGGGGTGGTGGCAGACCTTTGGGTAGAGGTGAAGAATGGAACGGGAAACGTTTTCATCATGACCCTCCCACTCACGGAGATAGATACTCAAGCGAGCGCTAGGTTGGCCCAAGAGGTGGCTTGTGAGGTATTGAGGATGGACTGCTCGAATTTCGACTTCTTTTACATCATAAAATCTGATTATCCCATCGTCGGCGGACCCTCCGCTGGGGCAGCAATGGCCGTCACCACCATGGCCGCCTTGTTGAACCTTACTGTTTATTCCAATGTGATGATCACGGGGACCATAAACCCGGACGGCTCTATAGGTCCGGTTGGAGGGATCTTAGCTAAAGCGGAAGCGGCTTATAAAGCCGGTGCGGATTACGTACTAATTCCTAAAGGCCAGAGCATAAGTTACGTTGAAGAGACACACACGACTAGGATAGGACCAATAACCCAGACGGAGACCCGGATAATCCCCGTGAACGTATCACAATACGCCTTAGAGAACTGGGGCCTCAAAGTCATAGAGGTCTCAGAGATTGAAGACGCTTTCAAGGAAATGACGGGCTATGAGATAGTTCGAGAGAGGAAGCCAGCCCATATAGTGACCTCCGAGTACATAGGCCTCATGAAAGGGATGTCCAAGATGATCATGGACGAAGCGAGGAAGATGTTGGCTAACTCTACAGAGCAGCTTGGGAGAGGAGGGTTAAGCTATACGAACTATCAGAGCGTGAAGAACTTGATCGATCAAGCTTCTGAACTCATGGATCAAGCGGAAGAACTTTATTCCATAGGCCAATATTACTCCGCTGCAAGTTATGCTGTGAGGTCCCTCATCAACTCCAACTACGCTTACAAACTCACTCTCTACTACACTGGTGGTTACGCCTCGAGAGATGACGTGAAGAAGGACGTGGATGATACAGCTAATTATAAGGAAGTTGTAGAACAAGAGATCTTGGAGAGCAAGCAAGTGGACCACATCTATGATGTGGAGTTACTGGCAGTGGCTGTGGACAGGCTCAGGGAGACGGACGACTTACTAGATGAGGCCTACAAGGAGTATTACACGGGTGATTACGACACCGCCCTGTATTATGACGCCTTCGCTGAGGTGAGACTCCTCACCTCCCAACAATGGGCCTCAGTCCTGGACAGATTTAGTGGAGAATTCAACGCCACGTTCGATGTGAAACAACTTTCACAACTCGCCCAGCGAAGGTTGGAGGAAGCGAGAATATGGATAGCTTATGCGGGGACCGTAGCCTCGGGGAGTTTGTTGGAGAGCGCCCAGAGCGAGTTAGACAAAGCGGAATCCGCCTATGAAGACGGAAAGTACGTTTTTTCCATCTTTGAGTCCCTGAAGGCCTTAGCGGAAGCGAACCTGGCCATGGAGATAAGGGGCATTTCCCAGTCCGCTCTATCTTCTAAAGTTGAGGAGAAAAAAGTGGATGTGGAAGGGGCTATAGAGGACGCGAAGTCAGAAGGTCTTCTCCCTGTTTTGGCCATCTCTTACTATGAATATGCTAAGGCATACGATGATCCATATCAGAGCTTAGTCTTCTTGAGTTATGCCAAAGAGTTCGCTAAGATATCTAAGGACCTCGTAAATGCTATCGTGGGAAAAGAAGAGGTTCAGGAAGAGCCAGGAGTTCTGATAAGGGAGAGAACAGAGGTAGAAGCGAAGGGAGGGGTCAGCAATTATGTGTACATCCTAGCGGGCTTCTTAACAGGCCTAACGATTTCCCTCTTGGGATTCGAGCGTTCTAAGAAAAGATGATGGTGTTCTCCTTCCACTCTCCTGGGCCATAATGCAACTCTATCTCGTGTCTTCCAGCGTCTATCTCCAAACTGTAGAGCACGTCTACATCTAAAGCATATACCTTCTTCCAGTTTCCAAGACGCACTACGATCTCATCTCTTTCTTCGTCCACTTCGATAACGCCCTTGGAAAAAGAGATATTCACCCTGGAGCTCGATCCGTACTCGCCGAGGCCGACCAACATTTCTATCTCTCTTCCTATCTTTTGGACAGAATCTTCCAACTCCTTCTTGTGTTTGAAGTCCAGCAAGAGCGAGATTTCCAGGGAAGAAATAGAGAGGATGAAGGCTATGATGAGGATGGAGATGATGAGCTGAAAAGGGACCTCGATCATATGAGGCTCTCATTTAATGTTTCGTTCAACACCTTCACCGAGTGGAGGATCCCTGTCTTCAGGATCCCGAGCATCTCGAGCACTATGGAGATCACTAAAGCAGCAGTGAGGATTACCACCACGTACTTGAAGGGGAGCCCCTCAATGCCCTTTCGATTCATGCTTTGTAAGAGACCCTCAACTTATTTATGCTTTTTCATAGGAATGAGAGGGAACATATGACCAAAGGAGGGAGGATGTACCTGTGAGAGTTGGCCCATATCTCCTTTCTCCCCGAGATGGTCTTGGCGTGATAGAGCATAGCTAGGGAGGAAGTCACTACGTAGAGACCCACTATACACTTCAGAGTGAGCATGTCAAGTGGGGTCACCTGAAATAGGGGTATGTCTCTTATCCTCTCCATGATCGCCCCTTGGGTCCTCACCCCCACTCCAGCTATAACAGGGAGAATGAACATGGAGGTGTAGAGCAGCATGTCCACATACTTCTTCAACTCGACTTCCATCTGCCTCCTCATGAGCCTCAAGTCCCTGAGTTGCTCTAACAGGAATCCCGCGCTTTCAGAGGCCAATTTTATACTCTGTTCTTGGGAACGCTTTAAGGCGTGAAACAAGACCTTCACGAGCTTGGAATTAACGTCCACATCTAGGGCCTCCTTAAGACCGAAGACCTTCATGCGTCCCTTTAACTCCCTTAAGAGCTTTCCGAACTCTCCCTTCTCCCTCGCCTCACTTATGACCTCCTCTTGACTCCTCCCCTCCCTTAACCTCACCACGAGCTTCTCCATGAACGAGATCGCTCCTTCTTCTAACTCCTTTACTTTTCTCCTTCTCCTCCTGAAGTTCGCATAGGAGAAGAAGAAGTAGGAGACAGGGAAGGAACCTGTCCCAAGGACCAGGGAGATAGGGACGAGCTTCTCAGAAATCGAAATGTAGATCCCAAATAATCTCAACGAGTAAAGGAAGAAGGGTGTCAGGAAGAAGAGGGAGATGGAGAGACATAGGAGAAAGGGCCTCTCCTCCTCGAACTCGGGCTCGGAGAACATGAGGGGAGGCCTTTTCAGTGATACATAGTTAGAGTAAAGGACCATGCCCAGAGAAGTCGCCAAGGAGAGGAAGATTAGGAGGAAAGGGGAGACTTGGGAGAAGATGGAGATGATGGGGAGCATGGAGATAATTATCAAGGGCAGGACAGCTCCCACTGAGAAGATGAGCATCGTGGGGATCCTCATCTCTTGAATGAATTCTTGATAAGAGATCCTTATGCCTCTTTGAAGCCTAGAGAGGGCGTTATCCAACATCCTCTTCCTCTCTCTATCCTTTTCGTCTAAACTCATGAGGATGTCCCTTATTGCTTCTCGAAACCAAGGAAAATACCTCCCCCATTTCTTTCCTAATTCCTCAAGACTTCTTCTGGCGTCCACCTCTTTTCCCGAGAGCACCTTCACCAACAACCTCTTCATGTCCTCAGCGATCTCTCCCTCTCCGAACTCTGAGACGAATTCTATCGCCCTTTCCAGGTTCGGATTTTCCTTTAAGCTCGAACAGAGCAGGGCGAGGTTAAAAGGGGCCGCGTCCATGGCCCTCATTAACTTCCTTCTCCCCAAGATCTTGGGGTAATCGCCGACCAATTGTGCCAATGCGAACGGCGAGAGAACCCAAAGTAACAGGCTAGTGAGGGAAGGATATATTAACAAAGGGGAGAAGAGGAGGAAGGAAAGGAAGAAGGTCAGTCGGGCAAATCCAGCTATGGATTCTGGTTCTATGTCCCACTCCAGTACGTCTACGTAATAGGAGAGTTCCTCACTAGCCTTCGCCTTTATCTTTATTTTCCTACAGAGCCTCAAGTATACTTCTTGAAACCCCATTTCTTGATCTCCTCCAGGACCCTCTCCACGAACTCGTCTATCTTTTCCTGTTTCACTCCTCTCCTCTCCGCGATTCGCTTAACCACGAACTCTGTCTTGAAATAGGACTTGTATTTCTCATTTAGTTCCCTCCACCTTATCCCCTTCAATGCCTCGGAGATCTTCTCGTCAAAAGGGAGAACTCTTTTGAGCATCAGGACAGCGATGGACGGGTATCCTAAGTATCCCTTAAACACGGACCCGTTATCATTGGAGTCTATCTTCCTCTCTTTCAGGTCAAATTTCACCTCGTACTCCCTCTTCCCATCAGATCCCGTGACCTTTGCCTTCCCATCCTCAAGCTTCACCCTTCCATCCGCTATCGCCCCAAGGGCCTCTAGCACCTTTATCCTCGGAGGGAGCTTCCAGGGCTCCATGATTTCTCTACCCCTCTCTCTTTTATTAAAATTGGCAAAAACTATTTCTTCGTCTTCATGAGCCTGCTCATGAGGACTATGCCGAAGACCGCTATGAAAGAGACTATTAAGGCGACGAAGAATTGGGTCACCCATAGTTCCTTGAATGGGAGGCTGTTCTCTATGTATTCCTTATATCTTAAAAGGAAAGAGCTTATGGCGTCCCTCCACAACAAAGCAGCGACGAAGGCCAGAGCACCTGTTATGAAATTGGCGAGATATTTCCTGAACTCCTCTTGGAACTCCGTGAGTTCCTCCCTGACCCTCTTTCCAACCTTCTCTGGTTTTATCATATGGGCCCGGCCGGATTCGAACCGGCGACCTTCGCCACGTCAGGGCGACGTCATAGCCACTAGACCACGGGCCCAAGGATATGCTGAAGCTTCTTCCTTTAATACCTTTCCCACCTCTAGAAAGGTTTAAAAACCCTTTTCCCTGCCTTACCTTATAGAGGGGAAACCTCGTGGAGGACGAGGAAGGCGAACGTAAGGTAAGGGTCCATTACTTAAGAAGAGGTAAGGGTCTACCCAAGAGGGTTAGGGAGATCTACGAGATCTACGATGAGAATTACAAGGAGATGGGGAAGCACTACAAGAGGTTGGATAAAAAGGTTTACGGAGAGGATTATTACTTCCTTTCCCCCGAGAATTTGAGGAAATTCTTGAGAAAAGAGCTGAACAAAAAGGCCCGCGTGATCTATCTCTCCCAAGGGGAAAAGATGGTGGGCTTCGCCTTCTTGCTGGACTGGGGAGACATATTAGAACTAGATGAGATACATGTGAAGAAGGGGTTCAGGGGAAAAGGTTATGGTTCCCTGCTTTTAGATGAGGTGGAAAGTTTTGCTTCTGAGAGGGGAAAGAAGGTGATAGTCCTGGAGACGAGGGAGAAGTTGGTGAAGTTCTTCGAAGAAAGAGGGTACGTGAACGTGGACGTGGACACGGGTGAATACTTGAAGGAGAAGTACGTGCTTATGATGAAGACCTTATAAAACCTCCTTACCATTTATTAACATGAAGGTGTTATTGGACACTAACTTCATGCTGATCCCATTTCAGGAGAAGGTGGACGTATATGAGGAGCTAAAGTTTTTAGTCCCGAAGGCGGAACTAGTCACTTTAGAGAGCTGCGTCAGGGAACTTGAGAGGTTGAAGAAAAAAGGGGCTTTACAGCTCATGAAGCTGAAAGGGGTGAAAGTGGTGAGGGGAAAAGGGAGAGGAACGGATGAACAAATACTCAACTACTTGGAGGAAGAAGGGGCCATTTTAGCCACTTTGGACAAGGAACTCATGAAAAAAGTTTTAAAACGAGGCCAACATGTGATAACGTTAAGGCAGTCAAAGAAGGTGATGCTGTTATGAACCTACTCGACTTAGAACAACCGAAGGAGATGCCCGAAGTGTTTTACGCGGTCATAGAAATACCCAAAGGGTCCCACAACAAGTACGAGATGGATCACGAGACAGGACTGATAGAGCTGGATAGGGTGCTCTACAGCCCATTTTTTTATCCCACGGATTACGGCTTCATCCCGAGGACTTGGAGCCAAGACGAGGACCCGCTGGACGTGATGGTCTTGGTCCACGACCCGACTTTTCCAGGGTGCGTGATCAAGGTGAGGCCGGTCGCTCTCTTCAAGATGAGGGACGAGAAGGGGGTGGACGAGAAGGTCCTGGCGGTCCCTGTGAAGGAACCGAGGTTTGAGGAGATAAAGGATCTGGAGGACGTGCCCAAACACGTACTTAGGGAGATATCCCACTTCTTCCAAAGGTACAAGGAATTGGAGAAGGGGAAGTTCTCCGAGGTCCTGGGCTGGGAGGACAGGGAGAGCGCTCTGAAGCTGATAAGGGAATGTATGAAGAGGTACGAGGAGACCCGCCATGTATAGGATCTTAAAACTCAGGGACAGGGTGAGAGTGCCTCCAGAATTGTTCGGGGAGGACGTGAGGGAGGCAGTGGAGGAGGCTATAAGGAAGGAATATGAGGGACACCTCTCGAGCAAGCACGGTTACTTCCTCAAGCTATTAAGTGTGGATGAAGTGAGCGATGGCATAATCCTCCCTGGGGATGGTGCTGTCTTCTACGATGTGGTCTT
>QMVD01000005.1 GCA_003660925.1 Nanobdellota archaeon | reverse complement strand
GTTATGGGGAGCTTCTTCTTGGTCTTCTCTCCATACACCACCTTCCCTTCCTCCAGCTTCGGGAAGCGGGCGTCCTTCAGGGCGGCGACAGCCCCCAAGGCAGCAGCATCTATGAGGTTGCCATCGTGGTTGATGACGTATATGTCGACGAAGACGCACCAAACCTTCCCCTCCTCTATGAAAAGTTTCTTTAAATCTATCATGTTCGCTCCCCTTATCCCCCTGTCCACCACCCTGGCGAGCTCGATGGCCTCCTCTCCTGGGGGACCAGGCTCGAACTCGGGGCTCGCTAGGGCGGATAGCTCGGCGTTCACTATGAGGATGCCCTCATCTGGTCTGTCCGCGAAGGGCTCTCCCACGTCCATTTTAACCCCCACCATGACCTCTGTCTTTCCCAATTTCACCCTGGCCGAGCCCTCAGCGTTTTTCGAGACGCCGCAACTCACCTTCACTTCCCTCAACTCGTTCAAGCCCCTTTCATCTATCCTCATGCCTTTCTTCGCCAAGTCGAGGATGAAATTCTTCAGAGACGTGTTCATTTACCTCACCAACCCCTCAGCTATCTTCATGGCCCTTCCCCTCACCTCCTCTGGAATTTCCTGGACGCGCTGGATTACTTCCTTCTTCCCTTCCTTTTCTACAACATCCACCCCCAAGTAGATGTACCTCGCGAACCTCGGGAATAACTCCACTGGGGTGTTCACCGAATAGAACCTTGCCTTCAACTCTCCCTTCTGATTGAAATACTCATGGACCACGTGCTCCTCCCTCTCCTTCAAGGTGATGATCTCGTAATCCCCTTGATCTATGTCCACGTCATTGTACTTCCCTGGCCTGAGCCTCCTCACGACCTTTAGGCTCTTCCCCTTCTCAGCTATCTTACCTTTCCAGACCGTCATCTCTCCTCCCACCTTCTTCCTGATTATCTTGAAGAAGTTGCCCTCCTTCACGTTCTGGTCAAACACTTGTTTTATCCCCTCCACGAGTTTCTCTGGCTTCACCTCTCCCACCAACTTGTCCGCGAAGTCCGCCAGCATCATGTAGCCCCCAGACTTCAATAAGTGATGCCCTTTTATGGTGGGGGAGACCTTGGCCCTGATCTCATCTAACCTTTCCTTGACCTCCAGGGGGAAGTCCACGAAGTATATGCAGAACCCCTTCTTTAGGAGCTCTGGTTCCTTCCCCTTCTCGAACTCCTCTTTTATCTTCTTTTCCTCTTCCATGAGCTCTCTCATCTCCTTGAGGAGCTCCTCATCGCTCTTCCCCTCCGCTAAGGCCTTCCACAGGATCCCCCATCCCTTGAGCTTTGCTTCCTTACTTAACTCTAACAACCTCTCCATCTCCTCCCTGTCCTTTATGTGCTTGCTGGGCTTGGTGAAGCCGTCCTTGATCAGCACCATGTTCTCCCCAAATAACCTCAAGTGAGAGGAGAGCAGGAAGAAGTCCTTGTTCCTCCCCTTAACTTGGACCAAAACGGGTTGTCCCTCCTTCAAATATCCCCAATAATCCCTTAAGGACAACAGACCTTCCCTTCCTCCCAGGTCCACGATGATCTCCTTGTCCTTCATGTCCACTCTCTTTATGATCCCTCTGTAGATATCCCCTGTCTCCAGCTTCTTCACGAAGAGGGTTCCCAACTCCTTCTTCAGGACTTCTAACACCTTTTCGCTCTCCCTCCCGTGTATGATGATCCCATCCAGGTCCTCTTTGTCGTATATAAGGGTGTCCACCTTTCCCCTGTTCTCTATCTTCATCCTTTCCCTGACCAAATCCGAGGGATTCACCACCTCGATCCCGTTGTCGTGGAGTATCTTGCTTATAGCGGTGGAATATATCCCCCTTATCTTAACCCCCATCTCACCTCACCCCATACTTCGCCTTGAGAGCCTTCCTTTGCATTTCGTAAAGGATGGAACATCCCTTCTTCCCGAGCTCCAAGGCCTTCTTCAACTCCTCCTTAGTTATGGCTCCATCCAATTGCAGGGCAGTTATCTTTCCGCTCCTCCCCACCATCGCGATGGGGATGTCCGTCGCCCCCTCTGGATGATCTTCTTCCTCTTTGGTCAAGTCCAGCACGATCATGCCACCCACCTTCCCGACAGCCACCGCTGAGACTAGGTCCCTCATGGGAACCCCTGCATCCGCTAGAGCTAAAGAGGCAGCGGTTATGGAGGCACACCTCGTCCCGGCATTGGCCTCGTAAACCTCCACGAACACGTCCACCACTGCCTTCGGGAACTCCTCCAACAACAAGGTGCTCGCTAGAGCGTTCTTCATCACCATGCTTATCTCGATGCTCCTCCTCGTCGGTCCAGGCCTCTTCCTTTCAGGGACGGAGAAGCTCATCATGTCGTAATAACACCTTAAGATCCCCTTCTCCGGATTTTGTAGGTGCTTCGGGTGGAGGGGCTTAGGCCCGAAGACAGAGGCGATCACCTTGGTGTTACCTATCTCCACCACCGCGGAACCATCCGCGGATGGGACCACATCCACCTTCATCTTCACTGGCCTCAGTTCATCGAATTTCCTCCCATCGAATCTCTTTTCATACACTCTTATCACCCAACATGCGTTTTATTTTGTCAGTAAGACCTGAAGTGTGAGACTCCTTCTCTATGGTGTAGATGGCCCTTATGGCCTTCAGCTCGTCCTTCCTCCTGCTCCCTTTTATCCATATCCAACCGTTCTGCCCCACTATGATGGCGGTGTTCGTCATCTCCTTTATGAGCTTGATCATGCTCCCACCTTTCCCTATAACCCTGGGAACCTTGTAGCTAGTTATCTTAATTATGTGTCCGCCTTCTAATTTCCTCAAGCCAGGCCCTTTCATGGATAGTTGGACGTTCTTCGACCTGGTCACGCTTATCACCTTGGCCACGATCTTGTCCCCCAGATCATAATATCTGCTCAAATCGGTCTTCAAGAGGTCGACGTACTCCTTAACCGCCTCCCCCACTGGCAAGTTGGCCATGTAGGGCCCGCCTATGTTCACTATCCATCCAGAGAACCCTATGTCCACCACCTCACCTATCACCACGTGCCCTGGTTTTGGATTGTAGGGCCCCTCCAGCGGGATTATCTTCAACACCCTCCCGCTTATGTCCGCTAGGCCGACCACCGTCGCTATTATCTTCCTCCCTTCCCTTATGGTCCCCTCTCCGGGTATGATGTCCATGCCTTCCCCCAAGACCTCGCCAGGTATCACTATTTGCTTGGGTTTCACGTATATCATTCTAACACCCTCACGTCCACCTCTCCTTTCGTTAATTGATTCAATTCGGAGAGCACGCCGTCCAGGATCCCAGCAGGGATCTCGAGCTCACACATCCAGTCACCATTATTCAGCCACGTTTCCTTAGAGACTTCTCCGAATCCCTTGACCTTCCCGTATATCTTCGGGGCATATCTCGCGGGGATGATCACCCTCAACTTCTTCGTGGAGAGTTTTATGGGAATGATGGGCCTCAAGGCCTCTAAGACGTTCTTTGTCTGCTCCTCCACCCCCTTGAACGGATCTATGTGGACCTTCGCTTGTTCCATCGCCAACTCTATCCTCTTCTCTGGGATGGGGGTGTTGGTCTTTGGGTCCACCGCATACCTGCTTATCTTGAAAATGATTTGCTTCCTCTTCTCCTCGAGTAATCTCCTCCTGTATTCGGCGGTGAGCTGGATCTCCCCCTTCTTGATGATCTCCTCAGCTATCTTCAGGACGTCATCCGTCCCGAAATACTTCTCCAGGTCCGGGGCAGCCTCTCCCTTCCTTGCGTCCTTGAACACCCTCTCCACGGCGAGGACGTCACTTATATCCACTTGTTCCCCCTTCCTGAACCTCATCGCCAAATCGCAATCCACGAGTACCTGGAACTCCTTCCCATCTTTCCTGAGTTTGGCGATTACAGCGTCCTCTACGCTTACCATACCTCTACCTCGAGAACTTGATTATATCTTCCCTCTTCATGCGCTTGAACTTCTTATCCTTCATGGCGATGACAGCCACATCGAGTCGATTCACGTCGAACTTGGCCCCCAATGCCTTCTTCAGGGCCTTTATCCCCAGTTTTATCGCGTCTTCCATTCGCATGTCCTCCTTATACTTAGACTCTAAGAACTTATTTATCACCTCCGCACCTTTCCCTATGGCAGTTGCCTTATATTCGAAGAATATGCCGCTCGGCTCGGTCACGAACAGCCTGGGGCTCTTATCCACCCCTCCTATCAACAAGCTCACCCCGAAGGGCCTCGTCCCCGCGTATTGAGTGTACATCTGCTTGAAGTCCCCTATGCTCCTCACTATGGAGAGCACGTCTATGGGCTCCCCGTAGAGAATCCTGTGCCTCTGGGCCTCTTCCTGAGCCCTCTCTATCAGGATCCTCCCGTCGGAGATCAATCCCGACATGGTAACCCCTATGTGCTCGTCTATCTGCATGATCTTCTCCACGGAAGCAGGGACTATGAGCTTGTCTAGGATCCTCTTATCCGCGACCAAGACCACCCCTTCCACACAAGTTATCCCTAAGGCAGGGGTCCCTTGCTGTACGGTCTTCCTAGCGTACTCTACCTGAAGCAACCTCCCATCAGGGCTGAAGACTGTTATCGCCCTGTCGTATCCCATGAAATCGCTCGGCAATGCGGGCATCTCTATCTCCCCTCTTTAATGAAGTCCCTTATCTTTTTAATTGTTCCGCTCACCCTTGGGACTGAAAGTAAGGCGTCCAAGAGCACCAATGAAGCCCTCACTTCATCCACCATGTCATGCCTCACCCTCAAGATGATGTAACCCTTCCCCTTTTCCATCACCTTTGGGTTGGCTTCCGCCAACCCCACATCTCCCAAGAACTCCCTGATGGCCTTTTTGATGTCTTCCCACTTCACATCTCCCTCTATGCTCCTTATCAGGATGTACCTCTTTTTCTCCTTAAGCGTTGGCCTCATTTTTAAACCTTTTTATGATCCCCTCTTGGGCCATCCTTAAGGCTTCCCTCGCCTCCTTCACGTTCAGGCCCAGCATCACTCCAAAAGATATCATGACATAAGGATGTTTCAACTCCCCTTTCCTCCTCGCCCCGCTGACCAACATGATGGGCGTCTTAAATTTCTTGGCGAGGAACACGTGGCGCATCATCCTCCCCAAGATGACCTCCCTCCTCCTCGCCTTGGTATAGTCCCTCAAGTTAATCACCAAAGATACCTTCCTCTCCGCCATCCTCTTGGCCAAGACGTCATCCATCCCTTCCTTTAACTTTTCCATCCCGATGATGCCGTCCACGAGGCATTTCTCCACGGCGTACCTCCTCAGATCATAATCCCCACCTTCTAGGAGGATGAACCCTTTCTTCCCCTTCACGGACTTCTTGAGCTCGAACTTGTCCCTCACCTTTATGAGGTGTCCTGGGACGATGCTTTTCCTCTCGTCCTTGAAGAACACTCCCCCCTTGAATCCCAACTTCGTCAGGTCGAAATCGAAGTCGCCGAATATGCCGAAGTCATACATAGTAGATGTTTTAAAAGGAGCCCATTTTAAGTTTATCCATGAGGAGATACCTGGCCCTCGCACTCTTGTTCCTACTTTCCCTTTCCTTTGCTCACCCCATAGAGTTAGGGATCTGCAACATAAACTACTTCGCTAATGGCACTCTGAGGGTGATGGGGAGGATAGAAGACTTAAAAGTGACCATTAAGGCAAACCCCTGTGACAACGGGACCTTAGACCTCTACTTCGAGCCTCCTTCGGACTT
Organism: Nanobdellota archaeon; assembly: GCA_003660925.1. Lineage (GTDB taxonomy): Archaea > Nanobdellota > Nanobdellia > B33-G15 > B33-G15 > B33-G15. The sequence goes on along the minus strand of QMVD01000005.1, from coordinate 15,679 downwards.
CGAGAGTTGGAGCACGAGTTGTGAGCTCTTTCAGGAGAAGAGATTGGTTCTCCTTTCAGAATTAGTCCCATTCCCTCCCAACTACTCCTTCTACCTGAACTTCACGAAGTACGCGGACATAAACGAGGACATCCGGAAGAAGGCGTCTGAGATCGTGGAGGGGAGCGGGAGCACTTTGGAGGCAGGGTTACGCCTAGCGAGATGGGTGAGGGAGAACATAGAGTACGACAAGAGTTATGCCCATCTCTCGAAGAATGCTAGTTGGACCTTCTACAGTCGAAAAGGAGTGTGTAGCGAGTTCACGAACCTTTACTTGGCCATGGCTAGGAGCGTGGGAATCCCTGCCAGGTATGTCTCAGGGCTCGCTTACTCCGATGAGGACCAAAGATATGGTCCTCACGCTTGGGCCGAGTTCTTTGCAGGGGAATGGATCCCAGTGGACCTCACCTTCGGGGAGTTCGGGCTCCTGGACGCGACCCACGTGAGGCTCTACGACGCGGTGGATGGAGGAGAGGGCATCATAAGGATGGAATGGCACGGCTGGGGGAATGTGAGCTCAGTAGGAGAACCAGTAAACTTCCGAGTGAATTCTTCTTGCGAACCTCTTTACTTGGATTTCCCCTTCTGGGCGGAAGTGGATAGGAAGGAGCTCTCTGATGATGATTACTTCCTCGCCACCATCACGGTTTTCAATCCGACTGACGATTACACCATCCTCCCCATCTTCATCACTAGGGTGCAGGATGCCCTGGAGATGGTCAGGGGCGGCTATGAGGACTACATCATCTTGGAGCCAAAGAGCAACAGCACCAAGAGATTCCTCTTCCACGTCAAGGATTTAGACGACGAATACACTTACAAATTCACCCTCCAGATCTACGTGGACCCCCTAGGGAGTTTTGAGGAAGAGATATCAGTCGACCACAGAAGGGAGAGGAGACCTCTTTCCTATTACCTTCCCCTACTGATGGAGGGGACGATGAATCCCTCCATGACCATCCTGAACTGGTCCCTTAAGGAGAACCCATGTTATGGGGAGGAAAACGTCCTCTCCTTCTCCCTGAAGAACTCCGGGAATCAAATCTTGAAGCCCTTGGCAGAAGTGGAGTACGGAGGGCACAAGGTGAGCAAGCACTTGGGCGAGTTGCTGATAAGCCAAGAGAAATTCATGAGCATCACCATCCCCAGGTTCGATTACGGCGAGTTCGAGGCGAGGTTGACCATCACCTTTGAGAACGCCACCACTCACTTATCCTTCCCCCTCATATTCGCGAAGCCTCCTGAGATGAGATTGGAGGTAACTAATATTCGGGTCGGGAAAGGGGCGAGTTTCTACCTGAACGCGAGCGGAGAGTGCTCCCGTCAGGAATTCTTGGTTGAAACCCCCCTAGAGACCTTAAAGGTCCTCCCAGGAAACGTGAGCGTCCCCCTCTTCTCCCTCCTTCCCGGGAACAACACCCTGAGGATCGTTTTCTACTGCTACGACAGGTATGACACCCCATTCTCCGAGATCAAGTACTTAAACGTCAGACCATCCATTAACCTCTTGGAGAAGATCTTGATGTATTTGAATGCCTTCCTGAAATCCGCCTTGAGTTCCATAAAAACGCTTATAAAGGGCCCTTAACTTCCAATCCCCATGCCCAGGTTCAAGGAGGCGGACGCTAGGATCTTCAAGAACGTCTTCGTCTGCCGGAAGTGTAAGACCAAGATCAGAGCAGATCCCCAGAAGGTGAGGCTGGGGAAGGTGAAGTGCAGGAAGTGCGGGTCCAGGAGCTTGAGGCCCAAACATAAGGTCTTCAAGGGCGTGTAAAAATGGACTTGGAACTCCTATCCGCCATCTTGTTTTATCTCCTCCTCTTCCTCTTCTTCTACAAGAACAGGAAGAAGGTCAGGGTCATCTCCAAGGTAGTTCTGGGTTACAAGACTAAAAGGGGCATCTCCTTCATGAAGAAAATAGCCAAGCACAGGGCCCTCTGCAAGCTCGTCTCCACCATCTACATCCCCATCGCCCTCTACTTCACCTTCGTGATCTCCTCCCAACTAATCCTGAACACTTATTTCATCCTCACGAAGAAGATAGGACCCACCGTCGCCTTCGTGATCCCTGGAGTGAGGATCCCAGGTTCTCCCATCTTCTTCCCCTTCTGGTACACCGTCATCTCCATAGCCATCCTGGCCATCATCCACGAGTTCTCCCATGGGATAGTGGCCCTGAGTGAACGCATAAGGGTGAAAGATGCAGGATTTGGTTTATTCCTCGTCTTCTTCCTAGCTTTCGTGGAACCTCACGAGGGGGACATGAAGAAGAGATCGAGATTATCCAGGATAAGGGTTGCCTCAGCAGGTCCTGTTTCCAACATATTGACCGCCTTGTTGATAGGGGCGTTGATCTTCTCCCTTGATCCTCTCTTATCCAACTTCTTCTCCTACGAGGGCGTCAAGATCGTGAAGGTGATGGAGGGATACCCTGCTCAAGAAGCCGGTTTGAAGGATGGCATGGTGATCCTGGGTTTGGAGAACTTCACTACCCAGAACATCACCTCCTTTTCAGAGGCCCTTTCCAGCTTCAAGCCCAATCAGACCATTAAGGTCCTGACGAATGAGGGAGAGTTCAACCTCACCCTGACCGGTAGTCCCCAGAATGAGAGCATCCCTTACATGGGCATATACCTCTCCCAAGCTTGGTCTTTTAAGGAGCAATTCCTCGGGAGGCTCTCCTACATCCTTCTCGGCCTCCCCTACTTCAGGCTGGGTACTTATGACAAAGGCCTCTTGGGTTGGCTGGCCTTCCTGAGCTTTTTGGTGGGCATCATGAACCTCCTCCCCATCTTCGCCCTTGATGGGAGCATCATAGTTTATAATCTCCTTTCCTATCTCATAAGGGACGAGAAACACCTCAACCTCGTATGTTCCTCCATCTTCTACTTCTTCCTCATCTTGCTCATATTTAACATAATCGGCCCGTATCTCCTGTAAAGTATTTAATTCTGGAGTTGTTACATTCAACACGATGTCCTATGTAAAAGAGCTCATCTTAGAGATGTTCGGGGAAGAGGCCCTCCAAGTAGTCAAGACTCTGATGAAGACGGGGAGGATAGATGAGTTTTCCCTGGCCGAGAAATTGAAGAAGGACGTGAATAAGGTGAGGAGTATCTTGTACAGTTTGTACGAGAAGAAGGTGGTGGAATACGACAGGGAGAGGGATGAGAAGAGGGCGTGGTGGGTATATTTTTGGTGGGTGAACGAGGATCGAATAAAAGAGTTGTGGGTGAAGAAGCACGAGGAGGAGATCAAGAGATTGGAGGAGAAGAAGAAGATGTTGTCGGCCAATCAACTCTTCGAGTGTAAGGACTGTAAGAGGGTCTTCACCTTTGAGGCAGCAGCTAAACACAACTTCTCCTGTCCAGTCTGCGAGTCCTTCCTGGATGCTGTGGACCCTTCCTTCATAATCAATGAGATAGATGAGAAGATAAAGGCCCTTAAAGAGGAGATCAAAAAAGTCACAACTTCTAAAGAGTAACATTTTTAAACTCTTTTTAACCTTTGAAAGAATGCGCCTTCAGACCAGGGTTTACAAGGAAGTGGCGTCGCGCTTCTTAGAAGAGGTGGGTATCATTAGGAGGAAAGATTTAGGGCACTTGAATAGAAATAAACTCTATTTCGATGAACGCGTGAAGCTCCTCGGTGTTGCCTTCCCAATCCTCCCTTTCTCTCTCGGTCCTGTACTCAAACGTGTCGGCTACTCCCCTTCTTCCAAGTGCAACTCCTGTCAGGAAGAACGCACATTCTGTTATGTGTATAAGAAGAAAGGGTCAGCTCCCTTCTTAACTAGGATAAGTCGGAGCTACCCCTCCTTGCGTACCTATGGGATGGCGATCGATTACAAGGTCGAACCATTTGGTTCCCTAGGAGACTTTCCATGCGGAGAAACAGAAGGTCCTTGTCTCCTGGGATTCGGCACAGGACTCGTTCCTTTCAGCGGACTTGAGGAGATACTCCTGAAGGAGAAGGAGAGGAAAATCGTCGAAAAGATAAGGGAGCGCTTGGAGAAGAAGGGGGCCATCTTCCCCTCTGGGATGGAAGGGGCGCTTGAGATCGCCATCATTTTAGGATCAGAGGTGGACACTGCCCTCAACAAGGTCTTCAATCCCAGGAGGCATTCTGGGAGGAGATAGCCCCGGGCGGATTCGAACCGCCGTCACTGGGTCCAAAGCCCAGCATCCTTGACCGCTAGACGACGGGGCTATGATTTCCCTCTCATCCCTTTTCTTTTAAACTTTTATTTCAGGGAAGAAGTCTCCGGACTTGTGAAGTAAGGGCTCGAACTCTTCCTTCCTCACATGTTCCTTTAGTACCTTTCCGATCACTAAGTAATGATCCCCAAACTCTTCCATGAACACCACTTCGCACTCCAAGCTTATGGGACACTCGATCAAGGGAGGCCTTATGGCCTCTGATTTGATGGGTTTGACCCCAGCAATCTTAAACTTGTCCTCTTCCCTTCCACTTAAGGTGCCGAAGATCTCCGCCAACTTCCTCTGGCTTTTCTCCAGGATGTTCAGCCCGAACTCCCTCACCTCATTCAAGTTCTGGAAGGAAAATCTCCTCGGGGACACGGAGACAGCGACGTACTTCGGTTCGAAGCTTATGGGCATCAGGAAGCTCACGGTCATGCCATTAGGTCTCCCCTCCTTTGAGATGGTGGTCAGGATGGCCACCGGCCTGGGCCATATTTCCTCAGATATCCTCATTCCTCCCTCCTCCTCAACAAGCTCTCCATCTCCTTAATGGCATCCTTAACCACGAAGGGAAGCTTTCCCTCCTTCTTCACGCTCAAGGTCTCCCCCTTCTTTACAGTCCTCACGTAGACCTCATACCTCTCCCCCTTTATGGGCTTCACGTGGATGCTTATCTGGTTGGTGAGCCTTCCCAAGCTCCTCTGGATGAGCTCCTTCAAATTTGGTTCTATGTCCTTTACCCCGGAGAGCTGAACGTCCACCTTTTTTTCTTCCCTGATTTTTGCCCTTAGCAAATCACTCCTTATGAGGACTCCAACAACTTCCCCTTCCATGTTCACCACTGGCATGCCTCCTACGTGAGCATTTAACATCTTCTTTATAGCGGAGTTTATATCCTCCTCTGGGAGCAAGCTCTCACCTGGCCTTACCAGTCCCTTTATGGGAAAGGAGGTGACAGATTCGCCTTCGCTCATCAAGTCTATTCGCTTGAAGCCCGCCAGGACCCTTAAAGTATCCACCAAAGTTACTTGGCCCAAATATTTCCCTTCCTTCACCACCGGCAACCTGTTGAGGTTGTGTTCTGCCATCAATCTCCTGGCCCTCCCTACGTTCTCCTCTGGGGAGATGGTCGGGACACCCTTTCTCATATACTCATGCACTTTCCCTTCTAGCCTCACGTGTTTGAGGACGTCGAAGTCGGAGACTATACCCACCACTTTCTCTCTTTCCAAGACAGGGAGCCCCAACACTCCGGATTCCGCCATGATCCTCATGACCTCTTCGAGGTCATCATCCGGGCTCAATTTCGGGACTTGAACGACGTATTTTTCCACCCTTTCCTCTTCCATCACCCTCACGGGCCTTGATAAGTTGTAGAGGACGAACATCCCCTTGTACTTTCCATTTTCCAACACGGGCGCTTCCTTGTAATCATACTTCTCCAGCTTGGAGATGGCTCCCCAAATGGGCTCCTTCGCGTCCAAGCAGAGGACTTTTTTAGACATGATCTCAGAAACCTTCATGGGAGAAACCTTTTTCGTCTCCTTTTATAATTTTTATGCGCTCCACCACACACATCCGAGAAAGAAATATAAAACACCCTCACCTAACTCTCCCATGTTGGACAAGAGGTTCGCTGCCTTCCTCATTGATCTCCTCATCTTCTACTTTCTGATCTTCGTCCCCTCTTCCTTCGTCTTCTTCTATTCCGCGGGTTTAAGGGACTTCACCTCCTTAGAAGGATTGGAAGGGCCCTCCGTCTCCTTCCTCTTTCTCTCATCCTTCCTCTTCCTCCTCTACAAGTCCTCCTTCGAGTTCTCCTTCTCCCAGACCCCGGGTAAGTACTTTCTCTCCCTAGAAGTGAGGGGGATAGAGAAGTTCGGAGACGCCTTGTTGAGAAACCTCCCTTTCCTTTTCCCTCCCTTCTTCCTCTTTGACCTGTTTCCCTTGGTGACCTCTGACCAAAGGCTCTTCGAGAGGATATCTCACACACAAGTTTTATATGTGCCAAAATTGGTGATTGAAGCATGAGCAAGGAACTCAGGATGTTCTACTACTTAATTTCTCTCTCCCTCCTCGCGGTCTTCTTCGCTGCCTTGTTGGGCAGCTTCTTCTCCGTCCTCCCTGGAAATGTGGCGCTGATAAGAATAGAGGGGGAAATAGGTAGTCAAAGCATCTTTGGCGGGGTGAGTGTGGACGATATCATATCCCTCATAGACGAGGCGGAGAGGAATCCAAATGTGAAAGTAGTGGTTTTCTCCATAAACTCCCCCGGAGGGGCTATAGTGTCCGTCCAGGAGATCGTGGAAAGGATAAAAGTCATGGAAAAGCCGAAGATCGCGTGGATAAGGGATGTAGGGACCAGCGGGGCATATTGGATAGCCTCAGCCTGCGACGCCATCGTGGCGAGCCCCTTTTCAATAACTGGCTCCATAGGAGTAGTTGCTAGTTACTTGGAGTTTTCCGGGCTCTTCGAGAAATACGGGATAAGGTACGTGAACCTCTCCATCCCCGAGAAGAAGGACATGCTCTCCCCCTACAGGGGACTTACGGAGGAAGAGAAGAAAGACATCATGGAGATCCTGAACGAGAGCTACTGGGGCTTCTTGGAGGATGTTGCTCACAACAGGAACATGAGCGTAGAAGAGGTCACGAACCTCTCGGATGAGGGAGCTATAATGTTGGGGAAACAGGCATACGAAAGGGGATTCGTGGATTACTTAGGGGGAAAGGAGAAGGTCTTGGAAGTAGCGAGGGAGTTTGGAAATCTAACGAGAGTAGAAGTGAGCGTCTACGAGAGCAAGAAGGACATAAGTGAGCTCCTCTCAGATCTCCTCTTCGGCCTCTCCCGGTTTGAGCTCAAAGCTTCTCAAAAGCCTTTCTGAGACTCTTCCCTACCGGTTCAGAACTCATCCAGATGCCGGTGTCGAAGTTGGGATGGATCTTCTCGTAGCTTTCGAGCATTACTAGGACATTGCTCCCATCCACCACACAGAATCTCCCGATGTCCTCCTTCAGGGGCTTGAACTCCGCGAACTTCTTGAGTCTCTCCACGAGCTCCCTCGCCTCCTTCCCCACTGGAGCAGCGATCCTTATCTTCACTCCCCTCTTCTTGGCCCCTTCGAGCACCTTCTCCAGTGCTTCTACTTTCTCGAACAAGGCCTTTTCGTTGGTGACCAAGACTACCTCTTGCTTAGCGTTCCTTATCATGAAACCTAGATGATTCAGGAGGTTATTTCTTCCCCTTATCATCCCAGAATACTCGGTTGGCTTGAGGACCTTCACCCCCTGCTCATATAACTGCTTGAGAGTGCTCATGAGCTCAGAATCCTTGACGGACTCTAACCTCTTCACCCTCTCCCTGTGTTCAGTTTCCATGTACTTCTTCGCCCTCTCAATCACTTCCTCTGGTGGGATCGCGATGTACTTTATGGGCTTTCCCACTTTCATCACGGCGAAGCCCTTCCTCTCCAGGCTTTCCAAGATGTCATAGGCCCTACTCCTGGGGACCCCACTTATCTCGCTGAGCTCTCCGGCGGTGCTTATCCCCCTTGAGAGGAGTGCGGTCCATATCTTCACCTCGTAGAGGTTGAGCCCAAAATAACGCCTCAATTGTGAGAGAGTATCACTGTCTAGGACCATCTTATCACCTAGTTCTTTACTTTTAAATGAATGCTTAAATACTTTTTCTTCTCTCATTAATCACTGGGAGGGAGTTAATCTTTTAAGTATCTTTCCATCGAGCTCAAAATATATTCTGGATTATAATGAAGTATTTAAATCTAGCCAAACAATTTAGAATCGGGCTTGGGTATTTGGGCTTGATTAGTTGGGCTTGGATTTCTGCATCGTAATGCTTTAGGTAGCATTACTCATCTTCTTCGGGAAGGAAAGGAACTTCCGAAAATAAAAAGTTTTCGGAAGTGAAAAACCGGGGGTGCAAAAATGGACTTCATAATCAAAAACGCGCTTAAAAGCGTGCAAAACTGGGATGTAGAATCTGGCCTGGCTTCCCAGGCCAAAATAAAAGTCGTGGGCGTGGGAGGAGCAGGGAACAACATCGTGGACTGGCTTTACCAGAAGGGAGTCATTGGGGCAGAAGTCATCGCGGTCAACACGGACAAGCAACACCTGGACGCTAGGTCCGCGGACCTGAAGGTCCTCATAGGGAAAGAATTAACCAAGGGGCTCGGGGCAGGCGGCTTCCCCGAGATAGGTGAACAAGCTGCCAAGGAGAGCGTGCACGAGCTCAAGGATGCCTTGAAGGACACAGACCTCGCTTTCATATGTGCGGGCATGGGCGGTGGGACCGGGACCGGTGCCTCTCCCGTGATCGCCCAGATCGCCAAGGAGGCGGGCGCCATAGTGATCGGGGTCGTCACCATGCCCTTTAACATAGAGAAGGCGAGGGTGGAGAAGGCTGAGATAGGCCTTCAGAAGTTGAGAAACAGTTGCGACACCGTGATAGTCATAGACAACAACAGGCTGGTCGAGATCGCTGGGTCCCTCCCCATTCAACAGGCGTTCGCGGTGGCGAACGAGCTCATAGCTACCATGATCAAGGGGATCGTGGAGACCATAGCGATTCCTTCATTGGTGAACCTTGACTTCGCTGATGTGAAGGCCATCATGAAGCACGGGGGCGTGAGCGTTATAGGGGTAGGGGAGAGCGACACGGAGAACAAGGTGGAAGAGGCGGTGAGGAAGGCCTTGCAGAACCCGCTACTGGATGTGGACTACGCGGGAGCCACTGGGGCGTTGATCCACATAACCGGAGGGCCGGACATGACCCTGGAGGAAGTGAACCAGATAGGGGAGCTAGTGACCCAGTCATTGGACCCAGACGCTCAAGTGATATGGGGAGCGAGGATCCAAGAAGATATGGCCGGGAAGCTCAGGGTGATGGTGATAATCTCTGGCGTCAAATCCCCTTATATATTGGGGCCCGTGAAGGAGGGAGAAGTCGCGAAGCAAGTGAGTGAGGAGTTGGGCATAGAACTTCTTTGAGCACCCCCAACCACCCACCCCCCTCTTTTTCTTTTTTTTAGAACCTCTTTCCCCACTCTTCCAAGAATACCATCCTGTCCAGGTCCTTCCTCTTCGGGGCAGGAGGCTTTTCTCCAGGGTAACCTATGGTAACTACTGCTTGGGGCTCCACGTTGTCAGGGATCCTGAGTATGTTCTTGACCATCTCGGTGTCGAAGGCCCCGACCCAACAAGATCCTAATCCCAAGGAGTGAGCCATGAGCAACATGTTCTGGACCGCTGCGGCCACGTTCTGGATGGAATATAATCGTTCCCCCCTCTCCCCGTAGAACATCCCTATGCTCCGATTGTCCGCACAAGCCACTATCACCACTGGCGCAAGGGCCACGAACTCCTGGCCCAAACAGGCCTCGCTTAATTGGAGCTTCTTCCCTTTATCCCGGACCACTATGAAATACCAGTTCTGCAAGTTACCTGCACTAGGAGCCCACCTGGCGGCATCTAAAATCTTAACTATGTCTAACCTACTCACCTTCCTGTCCACATATCTCCTTATGCTCCTCCTCCCCTTTATGACCTTGAAGATGTCCATGTCCTAACTTCTCCTTACTTTTTAAAATAATTTGTCATCTTCTTCTGGATCGTGAAATAAGAACGATAGGGTTTCGGGTTGTCCGTCACTCTGATCTCAACTCCCGGCCCATAGACTCGCTTGGCCAGCGAATCTATCTTTCTCATGAAAATATCCTTTTCCCCTTCAGGAACCAACAGTTCTATCTCCATCCCTATGTCTCCAGGAGCTTTCTCCCCTTCCATCCAGAAACCCCTTATCTTACCCGTCCACGGGAGAGGCTTTAACGCCCTCGCCAGGTCCTTGCTTCGATCTTCTAGGAATTGAAGGTCTTTCCTGAAGTATCTCCTCTTCACCAACAAGTACACGAGGTTCATATTCATCCATGAATGGTAACAGATTAAAAACTTTCCATCGCAACCTTAATTAACTCCTTCTGAGAAGGAATCTCATGGAATACGGGAAGTTGGTGGAGTTATATCAGAAGTTGGAGGCCACCACCAAGAAACTGGAGATGACCGATATCTTGGCGGAATTCTTGAAGGGGGTGGAGCCAGAGGTCCTCCCTGAGGTCATCCTCCTGACCATGGGGAGGATTTTCCCTGAGTGGGAACAGAAAGAAGTTGGGGTGGCAGCGAACCTCATGGTTCAGGCGATAAAGAAGGCGACCGGGGTATCGGAGGATGATATCATCAAGTGGTGGAAGGAAACAGGAGATCTGGGGGATGCAGCCTCTTCCGCCATAAAGTCCAGGAGACAGGCGGTTCTCTTTAAGAAGCCCTTGACTGTGGAGATGTTAGTCAGCAACCTTAGGAAGGCAGCGGAGTTGGAGGGGCCTGGGACCATAGAAAAAAAGGTGTCCCTAGTGGCAGAACTACTAGCTTCCTCGAAACCAGAAGAGGCGAGGTACATAGTGAGGACTATCCTGGGGGAATTAAGGGTGGGGGTTGGAGAAGGGATAGTGAGGGACGCCATCTCGAAGGCCTTCGGGGTGGACGCGAACTTAGTGGAGAGAGCTTACTATCTCACGTGCGATTATGGGATAGTGGCTAAGCTCGTGAAAGAGGAGGGAGAAGAAGGGTTGAAGAAGGTGAAGATAGAGCTCGGGAGGCCCATAAAGGTGATGCTGGCCCAGAAGGCCAAGGACATAAAAGATGGCTTCGAAAAAGTTGGGAGGCCCTGTGCCATCGAGTTCAAATACGATGGCATGAGGGTTCAGGTTCACAAGAAAGGGGATGAGGTCATAGTCTTCACGAGGAGGCTGGAGAACGTTACTAAACAATTCCCTGAGATCGTTCATGGGGTGAAAGAGTGCGTCAAGGCTAAGGAATGCGTGATAGAGGGGGAAGCAGTGGGCTACAACCCGAAGACAGGAGAGCCCCTCCCCTTTCAGATGATATCCAGGAGGATAAAGCGAAAGTATGAGATCGAGGAGATGGCCAAGCAGATACCAACCGAGACCTTCTTCTTCGACATAGTTTACTTAGAGGGGAAGGAGACTATGAGCCTCCCCTTTGAGGAGAGGAGGAAGTTGTTGTCAAAGATCGTGACCCCAAAGGAGAAGCTCATAGGCTTGGCGAAGCAGGTAATAACCTCTGATGAGAAGGAGGCGGAAGAGTTCTATCAGGAGGCCCTGAAGGCGAAACAGGAGGGCGTGATGCTCAAGAACTTGAAGGCGAAGTACCAACCCGGGACCAGGGTCGGTTACATGCTGAAGTTGAAACCCATCATGGAGACCCTGGACTTGGTGATCGTCGGGGCGGAGTGGGGAGAGGGGAAGAGGGCGAAGTGGCTCAGCTCCTTCCTCCTTGCTTGCAGGGACCCGGAGAGCGGGAAGCTCCTCACGGTCGGGAAGATGGCCACTGGTTTAACTGAGGCCCAGTTCGAAGAGATGACCCAGAGATTGAAGCCATTAATCACGTCTGAAAAGGGGAGGAAGGTGGAGGTGAAGCCAAAGGTGGTGGTGGAAGTGGGCTATCAGGAGATTCAGAAGAGCCCGAAGTACGAGTCAGGGTTTGCCTTGAGGTTTCCAAGGCTCATAAGGTTCAGGGACGACAAGTCCGTGGAGGAAGCCGATACTTTAGAGAGGGTGAGGAAATTATATGAGTCTGAGGCGAGACGCGTTTGAGCTCATCTCGAGAATCGTCGATGTCTTCGGGGGTGAGGTGAACTTCGCCCTCAGGAGGACTGAGTTGTTGGAGGATGAGGAGAGGTTCAGGGAGCTCCACGAGAAGTATGGCCTGAAATACAAGATAAGTAGGGGTTATACCCATTCCTACGGGAAGCTGAACAAAGAGAAGTTCCTCGAGTTCTTGAGGGAGTTCGATGCTAAATTCGACCTGAACACCTGCGTGATAGATTTGGGTGGAGTAGTGATAAACCCATCTCTACTGTAAACTTTATAAACGAGTTTGTTACTACTGAGGAGTATGCTCTTTGGCATTAAAGGGCTGTGTGAAATAGACTACGAGGAGACAGTGAAAGACGTAGAAAAATTGGTGAGCATCGCTGAGGGGAGGAGAGGGGCCGAGAAGAAGGTCTTAGAGATAGGACCAGGAAACAATTACTTCTTCATCGAACGCCTCTTAGAAGGTGGTTATGAGGTGGCTGTTATTGATAAAGCCCTTCCTGGAGGAAAGATCTCTTACGAAGCCCCGACCTTGGCTTTTAACCCTTATTACTCTGATGTTTTCTTCTTCCACGGGGATTTTAAGAGATTGGATCCCTCCTACTTAAGTAAGACCTTTGGCTCCCCTGCCGTGACCTTTTCCATCGGGACTTTCGGACGGTGGCCCGGGCTCTCCACAGTCTTGGATAACTGGGATATAATCAACGATAAAGGAAGAGTCAAAGGGGTAGACACCTCAGACTTGGCCCAGAAGCTAGACGAGCTAGGTTCAGTTTTCATCCTCTTCATCTCTCCTAGGTATTGTCAGGCGTTCAGGGAGAATGGGTGCAGGGTGAGACTTTATGCCCTCCTGGAAGAGATGGAGGGTCAGAAGGCCTTGATGAGAGAGATGGGGAAGTGGGGATGGAAGGTGAAGCTCGTGACGAGTAGGATAAGTGAGGAGGGGCTCGAGAAGCTCATCGAGGATACATATTTTAACCCCTCTGGAGAACGGATAAAAGAGGCGGTAGAATACATGCTGAGGAAGACCAACGGGAAAGTCATTAATGCCATGCTCTTTCACAAATTTGGGAAAAGATAAAAACTCTCAGGTATAACCTTAAAAGATGAGGAGCCCCTTTCTCGTTATCTCCTTTTTCGTTTTCGTGTACTTCCTCTTCGGCATTTATCTCTTACTCACGTACAAGCCGGTGACCATGAATGACATAAAAGGCTGTGAGGTGGACGAAGATTGCGTCCAAGTGAGGGCAGGGTGTTGTGGGTGTGAGGCTGGAGGGGAAAATACATGCATCAATAAGAACTACGTGGAGGCGTGGGAGAACTCCTTGAACAGCAGGTGCAAGGGCGTGGCGTGCATAACCCTTTACAATTGCGTTCCTTCTTCTTGTGAATGCATCAACAACACCTGCGTCTTGAGGGTTAAGTAACCTTTTTTAATGCCCTCCTCCATTCCCTACCCTATGGACGTGGAGCGCATAAGGGAAGACTTTCCCATCTTGAAGAGGAAGATCAATGGCCATCCCCTCATTTATTTCGACAACACAGCCACGACTCAAAAACCAGTTCAAGTGATAAACGCGATAAAGGAGTTCTACGAGAAGTACAACGCTAACATCCATAGGGGGGTCCACACCCTGAGTCAAGAGGCGAGCGAACTTTATGAGAAGGCTCACGAGAAGGTGGCGGACTTCATAAATGCGGACTGGAGAGAGGTCATATTCGTGAGGAATACGACGGAGGCCATAAACCTGGTGGCGAACATCTTAGACCTGGAAGATGGGGAGGTCGTCGTTAGCATGATGGAACACCATTCCAACCTAGTTCCATGGCAAGACAAGAACCTCAAAGTGGTCAACATTAAGGAGGATGGGACCTTGGATATGGAGGACTTGAAGGAGAAGATAACCAAGAAGACCAAGTTGGTGGCCATCACCCACGTGAGCAACGTGTTGGGGACCATAAATCCCGTGGAAGAGATAGGGAAGATGGCCCACGAGGTCGGGGCCTTGTTCCTCGTGGACGGTGCTCAAAGCGTTCCTCACATGCCCATAGACGTGAGGAAGATGGATTGCGACTTCTTGGCGTTCTCCGGTCACAAGATGCTGGGCCCTACTGGGATTGGGGTCCTGTATGGCAAGAAGGACTTGTTGGAAGAGCTTCCCCCTTTCCTGAAGGGAGGGGACATGATAAGCCATGTCTGGGTGGACAGGGCGACTTGGAACGAACTCCCTTGGAAGTACGAGGCAGGGACCCCAAACATTGCGGGAGGTGTGGGGTTGGGGGCCGCAGTGGATTACCTGAAGGCTGTTGGGATGGAGAACGTCAGGAGACACGAGGAGGAGTTGGTGAGATATGCTTTGGATGGTTTATCCTCCTTGGGTGTGGAAATTTATGGGCCAGAGGAGAGGGGGGGTCTGATATCCTTCAACCTGGAGGGGGTCCACCCTCACGACGTGGCCTACTTCTTGGACAAGAAGGGGATCGCAGTGAGGAGTGGGCATCATTGTGCTCAACCCTTAATGAGGTGCTTAGGAATAAAGGGGACAGTGAGGGCAAGCTTCTACATCTACAACACTAAGTGGGAGATAGATAAGTTCTTAGACGCCTTGAAGGAGATCCAATATGGACTACGAAGATAGGATCCTGGATCACTACAAAAACCCCAGGAACTATGGGAAGATAAAGGGAGGGATCTCTGGGACAGCTGGAGATCTCCTCTGTGGGGATGTGGTGACCATTTACTTGAAGGTGGAGGGTAACAGGGTGAAAGACGTTAAGTTCGAGGGGGAGGGCTGCGCCATATCCATGGCATCCGCTTCCATCTTGACCGAGTTGATAAAGGGAAAGAGCTTGGACTTCTTGAAAAAGATGAAGGAGAAGGACTTCTTGGACGAGGTGAAGGTGGTGAGGACCAGGGTCTCCTGTGCCCTGGTCGGCTTCAGGGCCATGAAGAACGCCTTAAAGTCCCTTGATGCTTAGTTCTATCAACTTCCTTATCTCTATCGCGTACTCGAAGGGGATGTTTCTCATGATGGGCTCGAAGAAGCCGTTCACTAGCAGAGAAATCGCCTCGTCCTCCTCGAACCCTCTACTCCTCAGGTAGAACAACTCCTCTTCCCCGATCCTCCCTGTCCTTGCCTCGTGGTTCAACTCCACCGATTCCTCCTCGGTGTAAAGTTGAGGAATGGTCTCCGATTTGGCTTTTTTTGACAGCAACAAAGAGTCGCACTTCATGAACCCTACAGAATCCTTCGCCCCTTTCACCACCTTTATCTTCCCCTTGAACTTACTAATCCCTTCATCCTTCACCACGCTCCTACTGACCAGCTTGGAGCGCGTCCCTTTTCCTAGATGGACTACGCTCGCTCCAGTTTCTACTGCCCTCTTACCATCCACGAAGCTTATCCCTAAACACTCCACGCTCGCATTCTTCCCTTTTAAGATGGTGGTGGGATATAAAACCGTGTGCTTGCTCCCCAGCATGGCTAATAGTAACCTCAATCTACCTCTCTCCTCTACTAGATATCTCTTGGTGGGGTAGTTCTTCACGTTCCTCGTCCAATTCTGCAAGGTGGTTATCTGGACGTTGGCGTTCTTCCCCACATATACCTCCTCCATCCCTGAGTGGATGGAGACCTTGCTGAAGACAGGGGCGGAGCACCCCTCTATGAAGTGGACCTTGCTCCCTTCCTCGGCGATGATGATGTTGTGTTCGAATTGGGATATCTTCCCCCTGTTTATCAGGATGAAGGC
>QMVD01000004.1 GCA_003660925.1 Nanobdellota archaeon | reverse complement strand
AGCTGGAGAGCGAAGAGCGTGAAAAGTATGATCATGAGCATTAATGCTTCCCTCATCCCTTGAGAAATTTCCGTCCGAATTTTTAACTTTTGTGAAATTTCCTTGAGACAAAATTTTATGTATCCATCTTTCCTGATGTTTCAGATATGTCACTGAGAAGGGACCTAAGGAAAATATACTTGTTTGAATTATTCAGAAATCTCCACCTAGTTTCCGCCGTCCTCATACCTTTCTTCACCGACTGGGGAGGCCTAAATCTAACCCAAACAATGTGGCTTCAATCGTGGTTCATAGCATGGATATTCCTGCTCGAAATACCTACAGGTTCTATTGCAGATGTGCTCGGCAGGAAAATATCATTGAGTATTGGTGCCCTTGTCGGGTCGATCGCTGCGCTAGTTTACTCTTCATATCCAAACTTTTCTCTGTTCATGCTGGGCGAGCTCTTATATGCCTTGTCCTACTCATTGTTTTCTGGAGCAGACAAGGCGATGATCTACGATACGTTAAAGATGCATGGGAAAGAAAAGGAGTCGAAGAAGATCTTTGGTAAGGCCTTCACGTTTAAGATGATTGGCATGTTAATTGGGGCACCTCTCGGTAGTTTGATAGCGGGATACTTGGGGGTCAGGTATGCCATGATGTTCATGTTCTTCCCTCTTTTCACCTCTTTTTTGATAGGCCTCAGCTTAAAGGAACCAGAGAGAGGCGAGAGAGCTAAGAGTTACTTCCAAGTTTTTAAGGAGGGGATGAATGTGATAAGATCCGACAAGGAGTTGTTAGCACTGATATGCAACTACGTGGCATTTTATGTCATCGCTTACTACACTATTTGGATGTATCAGCCTCTTCTCTTGGAAGCAGGAATGAACATTTCTCTCTTGGGTTTTGTTCACTCGGCTCTGATAATTGCTCAGATGATCTTGGCGAATAGCTATGCGTTCTTAGAGGACCTTCTGGGAAGAAAAAAGCTGATAATGTTAAACCCAATAGTGTTAGGACTTTCCTTCGTGTTCTGTGGCATATCGAACGGGTTGATCCCTCTCCTGCTTTTGGTCATACTGTCGGCTGGTTTTGGGAAGTCCAGGGATCCACTAATGCAGAGTTATTTGAACGAGTTCATACCAAGTAAACAAAGGGCAACAGTATTATCAACAATAAGCATGCTCTCCAGATTAATCCTAGCTTTCACCAATCTCCTGATCGGGATGCTCATGGATGTTTCCGTCAAGTATGCTTATTTAATCTTAGGCTTCATCACTTTGTTCCTTTCCTTCGCCCTTAGAGTAGATGCCCGTGAAAAAGCTTATTAATAGAGAGCTCGAGTTTTACGTATGGACAACCCATTCCTGTTCATCGTTCCGAGGAAGGACGAGAAGATCATAAACATGAAGAAGTTCAGGGAAAATTTGAGGGAGGAGCTGGATAAGTGCATTAAAGGGGGAGTAGTTATCTCTTTGGTGGGAGATTACGGGAGCGGGAAGACCCTCTTGTTGAGGGAAGTGAAGAGATACGCGAAGCGCAGGAAGAACTGTGAGGTGATAGAATTCAATGTGGCTCACGACATCCTGGATAAGGTCTTCTCCTTGAGGGAGGAGAAGAAGGACGTGATCATTTTCATAGACCAATTTGATTTGTTGGCAGGAGCAGATGAAGAACACTTCAAGAACATCTTAGAGGCGTTGAGAGGAAAGACCATAGAGGGGATGACCTTCGTCATCGCTTTGACCCCGTCCACTCTGAAGTACATCTCAAAGTTAGACAAAGGATTCTACAACATGCTCAGGAAGTTCGAAATACCTCCTCTCTCCTACGAAGATGCCAAGAAGTTAATCATAACCAGATTGAATGAAGTAAGGGAAAAGGAATCCGATTCCTTAGCGCCGTTCACTGAGGAAGAGGTGAGGGAGCTCTACGAGAAGTCAAAGGGCAACCCGCGACTACTCCTATTGCTGTGCTCCTCACTTTACGACAGGAAGATGAGATGAGGGGAAAAGTAGCTCTCCTGACGTGTTTTGTATTCCTCTCCGTTCAAGTTTTCGGCCTTTACGTGGCCAATTTCTATCAAGATGTTGAACTGCCCTATGGCCTGGAGCCCGTTCCAGAGGAGAACGCCCTAGGCTTCCTCATTTCAGGCATCATTTTGTTCACTTTGCTCTTCCTTTCATTGAGACACTTTAAGGTTCTGTTGAGGTTCTGGTTCTTCATAGCTATCTTCAGCGTGATGTCCGTGAGTTTAAGGGCCTTCGTGGACGAGTTCTCCTCCGCCTTCGTCGCTTTTTGGTTGGCAGTGATGAGGATGAAAGAAGGGGATCTCTTCCTCCACGACCTCACTGAGGTCTTACTTTATGGAGGGTTAGTGAGCCTGTTATATCCTTCCTTTAGTATGCTCCACGTCATCATCTTATTACTGGTGATCTCCGCTTATGACATTATCTCGGTTTTCTTCACCAAACACATGATGAGGTTAGCCAAGATACAACTCAAGACCAAGACGTTTGCTGGCATATTCGTCCCAAGGAGCAAGGGATTCGCCATTTTGGGAGGGGGAGACCTCGCCTTTCCCCTCTTGTTCCTCTCTGTGGTGATGAGAGAGTACGGTTATGGGGTGGCCTTTCCCTTAGCCCTCTCAACGCTCTCCTTATTCCTTCTCATCAGACTAGGAAAAGAGAAAAAAGCTTACCCTGCCATGCCCTTCTTGACCCTTGGTCTGTTACTTGGATTTCTTCTTCTTCAATTGTTCCAATATCCTCCGCTCTAACGAGATCATTCTCTTCTCCAACTCTGTCAGCCTCTTGACCTGATAGACTATAGCGACCACTGCCCCGAAGACAGCCCCCGTGAGCATGTACAACGCGTAGTCCATGAAACCACCTCTTTAGGAAAAGGAATTCCTCAAATAAAAAGTTTACATCTCACTCTCTCCCCTGTAAACTCCGACGAAGCCAGGGGTGGCGATGATGTAATCCTCTTCGATGCCCACCACATCTCCACCTATCGCGCTCACGGTCTTCTTTATCTTCTCTATGGCGCGCTTCAACTCAGTGATATCCTTATCCCTCAGGGGCTTTATCTTTACCAGGGCAATGGTGTATCCCTCCCTCAAGGAGTCCACTATGGGCTTCACGTCCGCGAAGTCCGTCATGACGAAGTACTTCAACAAGATCTTGGCAGTCTTTTCCTCCTTCCTAGGCGGGATCTCTATGAACTCCTCGGGTTCGTTCTCCTCCTTTCTCCTCCCGAAGAGAGTGTTCTTGAGCTCGATTATTTTCTTCCTCATTTGTATCCCAAACATCAGCCGATTTTTATATATTTTGTGCTTCCTCCAGCATGCTTATGGCGTTCCATATCTGGGTCCTGGTGTAAATGGGGAGATTCAGGTCACTGGACACTTCTTCCAAGATTTGAATGGCTTCATCTGCCCTGACCGCTAGATCCTTCCCCTCTTCCATCAAGCACTCCTTAGCCCTGCGGACGGCCTCCCTTATGTTCCTCGGGACGGTCCTATCGTTTATCACCTCTTCCAGGAGCTTTACCACCTTTTCCACCACTTTCCTCACCTGCGTACTTCAATATCTCTTTTTGAATGGTCTTACTCTCCTCAGTTATCTTTCTTATCTGTTTCTCCAACATCTCCTCCCTGAGTTTCAATGTCTTCCTCCTCTCCGTCAAGGAATCTATCGCCCTCGCCCTTTCCTTCTTTATCATGATATTCCCTATGATTTCGTACACATCTGATTCAGGAGAGAGCTCTATCTCCCTGAGGGCATTCTCCACATCAGCCAGTTGTATTTGAATCGTTTGTTTTTGCACGGTGAGGACGTCAAGCTGTTGCTGGAGCTGCTGGAGCCTCCTCACCAACGGTTCTGCCTTCTTGGGGATCTTCATCTTCATATGGAGTCCACCTTTTCCAAGACGTTCAGCAGTTTTAGGTAGGTGTTCGCCACCGCCCTAGCAGCGCTCGGGTCCTTGGCAGTTATCCTTATCCTCAACTTTCCTCTCGAACTCCTGAGCCTCACTTCGCTCCTCTCCCTCTTCATCCTTTCCAATTCCAAAATTTTCCTCAGTTCCTTCGCCTTCTTGCTCGGGTAATCGATGACTACTTCCATGTCTTCTTAAATCGCTTTTACAGTTTTTACTATTTTTGGTCTCTTCTTGAGGATGATCTTTCCCCCGCAATAGGGACACCTAGTCCTCCTTCCCATTTCATCCTTCTTTATGGTCTTCCCGCAAGTCATGCATATGAACTCAACCACTTTCATCACCCAGGAACATACGCCTTCCCGGCGAACTTGGCCCCACACTTTTTGCAATACCATATGCCAGCGGCCAACCTCTTCAGGCCGGGCTTCTTACAATTTGGGCATATGTGCTTCTTCTTTTGTTCCTTCTCCACCTCTAACAACTTCTTTCTTAACTTTAACCCATACCTCACCCCATATCTTCCAGCGCTCTTCACTTTCTTAGTCCTACCCATGCCATTCTCAAGGGGAAGTTTATTTAAAAAGATTTGCTCGTGTAAAACATGGACTCTTTGTTGAAGAGGATAGGGGAGAACTTGAGGGAGATCTCTTCAGAGCTAGAGGAAAAGATCTCAAGAGAGTTCGAGATGATGAGCAACGAGAAAGAGAGGGCGATAAGGAGATTTTATGCATATGTCATGAAGGTCCTGAATTCTCCTCTACGGAGAGGAGCTCTCTCTCAAGTGCTCCAAATGGGTTTCAGGGAGATGGGCAACTTCAAGATGGTATGGCTTTATGTATCTGATTACTTGAGCGATAAACTGCACCTTCCACTGGGATTGGTTCATGAAGTCGTCTCGAGAGGTCTGGAAGGGACCGGGGATTGGGGGTACATAACAAGGGGCAAGAACGTGTGGATCGTGAAGAAGAAAGGGGTGTACAAGGGAGACTACAACTCCATCCGCGACATCTCTCTTTGGATTATAGAAAGGTTAGAGGAACGCTTGACGAATTAGGGATAAATTTATAACTTCCCTCCACCGAAGGAGAAGAAGATGAGAGCTATATGGATTTTCCTCCTGTTGTTCTGCCTCACGCCCTCCTTTGGGAGGATAGAGAGAGTGATCATAATCTCCGTGGACTCGATGAACAGTGACTACCTCTTCAATCCTCAGCTGAACCCCAACTTCACATACACACCCAACATGGGGCAGTTGGTGAGAAATGGCGCCTCTTTCCCGAATGCTAGAGGTGTCCTTCCTTCGCTCACTCAAGTCAATCATCTCAGCATGATCTCTGGCTACCTCCCGAATAAGTTCGGCTTCCCGGGAAATCACATCTTCTTCAAGGAAAACGGGACGTACTTGAGGCCTTGGAGGCATCCCGAACTGATAAAATCAGATACGCTCTTCAAGGCCATGGAGAAAGAGGATCCCAATTACACGACTGCGGTCGTGGCAGGGAAGGACTTCGTAGGTTGTACCATCTGGGCGGACATACAAGTGGGTCCATCTTGCGTTAATGAGGGGGCGAGGAGGTTGGGGATAAGCGAGTTCCCGGAATTTGGGATACATGATGCCCCAGATTCGTGGGTCGCGGACAACGCGCTCAAGATCTTGAAAGAAGTGGATCCAGATGCCATGCTGATCCACTTCGGGTTCCTCGACCAGATCCAACATTATCATGGCTTTTCCTCTACAGAGGCCCTCTCTCAACTCTCCTGGGCGGACCAACAAATCGGACGCTTGCTCGAATATCTAGTGGAATCAAGTAAGCTCAACACTACTCTTATAGTCCTAATTGCCGATCACGGTCAAACCAACCGGTGGAAGGATGCTCCCTTGAGGAGGGTCTTGGAAGAGAGAGGGATAAAAGCAACCTTTTACACAGATGGGAGCATGGCCCACATATACCTCCGCGATAGAGGTCAACTTGAGGAGGCTGTGGAGGCCCTTGAAGAGTCCGGGATGTTTGATGGCATATGGGTTGGGGATGAGCTTAAGGAGATAGGCTTGAATACACCGTATTCTGGGGACATCTTCGTCTCCTTGAGGCCTCCTTACAGGGCTCCCGTTTACGTCGGCCCCCTTGTTTTCAGTTATGGGAAGCCAGGAACCCATGGAGGGCTGGCAGAGACCTTCATCCCCTTGGTCTTCTTTGGCCCTCATGTGAAGGAAGGAGTCTTCCACCTAAATGCCTCTCTTCTGGACGTTGTACCTACCATTTCTAACCTGACGGGGTATCCTGCCCCTCTTGATCTCGATGGAAAGGTCCTCTCCATCTATGATGAGAGTGAGGAGGTCCCTTCCGTAAAGCCATATCTTGCAGAGTGGAGGAAGAGGAAAACTTCCCTTCCCCTTGGCCTCTCTTCCCTTTCCGTCCTCATACTTGGTCTCGCCTTTAGGCCGAGAAAGAGGAAGGTTTCCCTCTCGAGCCTAGGTTTGGGCCTGCTCATCTGCTCTCTCTTACTTTCCCAAGTAGCCAAACTTTATTTAGACTCGCCCACCATGCCCCAAAATCGCTTTTTGTTCTGGAACTTCACCTTCCCCTTCCTCCTCTTTTTCCTCTTTCCTTTCCTACTCTCTTTCAGCCTCTTAGGATTAAAGGGAAGGGGCGGCCTCGTGAGGAGATTGATAAGATTAGGTGCAAAGCACCTTGGGATGAGAGGTGACTTGTCCCCATCCCAAGTGCTCTTTCCCATCTCGGTGAGCACGATGATTTACATCTGGCTGTTGTTACTCCTTCCTATACCCTATCAGTTAGTTTCTCCCACCTTCTCCATCTTCTGGTATGGGGGCTTCTTCCTTTCCTTCCTGACGGTGTCCAATGCGGCTAGGAGGAAGGGGTTATCTCTCTTGGAGAGCGTGGTCTTCAGCTCAATAGTGGTCTTCCCGCCAGCCTTCTTCATGAACGAGTTGGTCTCCGCCCTTCTCTTTAATCACTCTCTCCTTTTCCTCCCACTTCTCGAGATGAAGTTCAATCTGTGATGGGGCCGCCCGGATTTGAACCGGGGTCACGAGGTCCCAAACCTCGGGTCCTGACCAAGCTAGACTACGGCCCCGATGGAGTAGGATTTCTTTTCGGGTTTAAAAATCATTTCGCTGGCCCGAAGATGTGTGCTTCTTCCCCTTGTAGAACAGGTATATGGTGCCTATGGTCTCGAACTCCTGACCGTCAAAGATGAGGGCGCATCTCTCGGGAATCGCGTAGATCTTCCTGTCTCTTGAGAGCTCCTTCAGCTCCTCGTCCTTGGAGGGGTCGTAATGCACCTCCACGCAGAAGTCTACGACACCTAATCCTGGGATCACCATAGTCTCCGAGTATTCCTCGTCCCTCGTGATCAGACATTCCTTACAGAGGACGAGGGCTCCCGCCGAATTTCCTATGATTACTCCTTGAAACCTCTTCAAGAGTTTGCCTAGTCTCTTGCCTCGGGCATAGTTCATAAATACGTCGGGCTCACCCCCCGGAAGATAAATGACATCAGACGCACTTACCTTCCTCCTAATCTCCTCAATCGGCTCGGACGCTTCAGCGAATTTCACTTCTGCCCCCAAGTCCTCAAAATATTCCTTGATGATCTTCTTGTACCTCTCCCTCTTTTCCTCGGATGTAGTGGTCCAGGGAAGCATGAGGACCTTCGGCCTTTTACAGACTTCCCGGAAAGCCCTCTCATATATTCCTTTACACTTCCTCTTCTTCACGTCTCCTCCTCCGAGGAAGTAAATCCTCATGGGCTAGAACTTCTTGTACTTAGAGACCTCCTCTATGAGGTCCACCTGACCTAAGAACATGGCCCTGCAACAATACCTCTTAAGTCCTAATTCGTCCAGGACTTTCTTTGGTTCTTCTCCCTTCTTTACCCTTTCCTTGTATTCCTCCCACAAGTGGGCTATGGGTTTTCCACACGAGAAACACCTTATGGGGATTATCATTTCATCACCTCTTACTAGTTTGTCTTGACCTCCTGGCAGCGCTCCTGTAGGGTTTTTGGGGTTCAGTCCTCCTGACATCCGCCACCAAGAGGCCCCTATCGTACTCTAGGAAGACCTTCTTTAACTCCTTCTTCCAAGAGGCCAAGGCTTTGGCGATGGCGAGCCTTACAGCTTCTGCCTGAGCAAACACCCCTCCTCCCTTTACGTTCACATCTATGTCCACATTTTTCCAAGCATCTCCTGCGAGCATGAGGGGCTCCATGATCCTCAACCTCGCGTATTCGGGTTCTATGACATCTAATGATTTCTTGTTGATCCTTATCCTTCCCTTCCCTTCTCTCAAGGTAGCTCTAGCGATCGCGGTTTTCCTCTTCCCAACCACGTGTATCATATCTTACCACCCAAGTGCTTCGATATCTCTCCAAGCGTCATGTATTTATTAACCTTGAGTTTCTCGATCCCGAACCCCTCTAACCTCCTTCCCTTCCCCTTGAATTGTTCGGGCTCCCCTATATAGACTTTCACCCTCCCCAAGGCTTTTCTACCCCTTTCTTTCTTATAGGGAAGCATGCCTCTTATCATCCTCCTCAGGATCCTGTCCGCTCTTTTCGGGTAAAAGGGACCATGGAAGGGTTCTCCCCTCTCTCTCCTCTGTCTGAAGAACTCTAGGATATATTCCTTGTTCCCCGTGACGATCGCCTTCTCAGCATTCACTATCACGACCTGCTTCCCTTCCAAAGCACGCTTTGCCACCCAAGACGCCAACCTCCCAGCTACGGTGTTGGTGGCATCTATGATCTCAACCAAGCAACTTCACCCCCTTCCCCTCAGGATAAAGTTTCATGAATTTCTCCAACTCCACATACTTCGCCTTGGCTTTCTTTAACTTTTCTCTCGCCGCTTCGCTGCAGGAAAAGGCGGAAATGGTCAAAGGGTGTTTGAGCTCTCCCATGGAGAGGAGTTTCCCCAACACTAAGACCACTTCTCCTTTCTTCGTATACCTATTCACCTTCCCCAAGTTCACAACTCTCCTCCTTCGATTGGGCTTCATGAGCTCTTTGGCCACCCTCTTCCAAAACTTAGATTCATTCTTTATGGCTAGCTCCTTTGCCTTCTCTATGAGCCTCAGGAGCTCTGGATTGGTCTTCCTTACTTTTTTCATGGGATGGCTAAAACAGGGGACTATTTTTAAACTTTCTTCTTGATGCGGGGGGTGGGATTTGAACCCACGCAGCCACTAAGGCACAGGGTCCTAAGCCCTGCCCCTTTGACCGTGAGAACCGCCAGCGGGTTCTCACCCTCTCCCGCGACCGTTCCCACTTTGACCTGGCTCGGGCACCCCCGCAGTGAAGAATAGAAAGGGAAAGAATTAAACCTTTACTCCCTGAGCACTAGAATCGGAGCGCTCTCCGCCTGTAGACAATGCTGATATTCTGCGGTTGCATAAACCCTAGCTATGTACTCATAGCTCCCCGTTAGCCCCACCCTGGTGCTGCTCACGTTTAAGTAGAGCCTCGCTGTGAGCTCGTTATTTATCAACCTCAAGGAATTAGGCTCTGCCGTGCATTCATACGTGCTGTAGTCAGAACTCTCGGTGCACGTGAAGTCCACGGATTGAATGCCTGATTTAGTGTCATCCTCATCGTCTATGGTTATCAACCACTTCTTGGATGTTGGGTCCTGATAAACCCTAGGTATGGTTAGCTTCAAGGATTTCACGTAGTCCTTTGTCCCCACTTGCAAGTTCGTGGTCTCATTTGCTATGAAACCATCTGCTAAGAAGGCCAGGGTCACCTTAAGCGAGGCTATCCTGTCTCCCCTTATGGGAGAGCTCACGTCAAAGGATATCCTTATCGGACCGCTCGTTGACCTCGTCTCCAAAGTCGGCAGAGTGCCACTCCACCTTCTATCCGCCAAAAACATGTCGTTGTACCCTTCTGTTTCATATTTATAACAGAGCGTGGCTAGGGGCCTGTAGATCTCTCCTGGAGTTGCGGTCTCAGGGACGTTCGCACTCCATTCTATGTAATCCTCGTCGCCGGGCTCCAAGTTTGCCAAGGTTTTCTGTCCTAGGTCTCCTGTCAAAGTGCTAGGGTATTGAAGTTTTGCGAATATCTTTTCCGCTGTTTTCTCCCCTTGGTTCACCACGGTCAAAGTGAGGGTGAACCTATCTCCGGGGTAGACTTGGGTGAAGTCGGTTGTGAAATTCTGAATCACTAATCCAAATCCCATTGGAGTCGGTGGTTTCTGTACACAACCCAAGACAACGAACATGGCAGTTAAAACGAACAATTTCTTGACATCTCTCATAGAGTTTACTACTTTATTATTAGTATATAAAACTTAGGTTTGTCGTAAGAAATAAATGTGGGAGTTGATTTGTTCTCGTCGTGGTGAGGTCCAAACTTGAGATGGAGGGGGAAAGGATCGTCTTAAGGAAGCTAATGCCCTCTGATGCGAGTGATATCTATGAGAATTTGCGAGATAAGGACATGGTTAAGTGGACCCTGAACATCCCCTGGCCCTATAGAAAACGGGACGCGATGAAGTTTGTGAGGAAGGCCCGTTATAAGATGAAGAAGAGATCCGGTTACGCCTTTGGGATCGTCTTGAAGGAAA
The DNA here is from genome assembly GCA_003660925.1 of Nanobdellota archaeon. GTDB lineage: Archaea > Nanobdellota > Nanobdellia > B33-G15 > B33-G15 > B33-G15. Next base: position 11,982 of record QMVD01000004.1, on the reverse strand, counting down.
CGGGCAGGGTCATAGGTGTAGTTGACCTGATCCGCGTCGATTGGAAGAACAAGAACGCAGAGCTCGGTTACTGGTTAGGGAAGAAATATTGGGGCAGAGGCTTAACCACGGAGGCGGTTAAGCTGATGTTGAAATTCGCGTTCGAGCGGTTAAAACTCCACATGGTTTATGCTACGTTATTTGAGGAGAACATTGCCTCGAGGAGGGTGTTGGAAAAAGCCGGGTTCAAATTGGAAGGGGTCATGAGGGAATGCAGGTTCAAGTATGGTAAATGGCATAATGAGTTGAGGTTCAGCATGCTGAGGTCAGAATATAAGCAGCTGTATAAGAAAGCATTATCCTCTAGGCGAAAAAATTAAAAGACAAAGCCCTTATGTTTCTATGGGAGGGAGATTCTCCAAAAAACTGGAAGAAGCTGAACTTGGCCTCACCTTCGATGATGTCTTAGTTGTACCGTGTTACTCCGAGGTCCATCCTCCTGAAGCAGACCTCTCCACCAAAGTGAGTCGACGCGTGGGCCTAGAGGTCTTGTTGGTGAGTTCTCCTATGGACACCGTGACGGAGTCCGAAATGGCAATCGCCTTAGGGAAATATGGGGGGATTGGAATTATTCACAGGAAAAAAGACGTGGAGGGACAAGTAGAGGAGGTGAGGAGGGTGAAGGAGAAGGGCTTGAAAGTGGGGGGAGCAGTCGGTGTTTTCGATTACAAGAGAATAGAAGCATTGGTGGACGCAGGAGTGGACGTCATCGTTATCGATACAGCACATGCCCACTCAAAAGACGTGTTGGAGAGCTTGGTGAGGTACAAGCGGATGTGTGATGTTGATATCGTGGCAGGTAACATAGCAACCCCTGAGGCAGCAGAGGCCCTGATAGAAAAGGGGGCGGATGGATTGAGAGTTGGGATAGGCCCAGGTTCTGCCTGCCTCACGAGGAAGGTGAGTGGGGTTGGTGTCCCTCAACTTTACGCCATCGCCTCCGTGGCGGACGTGGCGAGCGAATATGAGGTCCCAGTGATCGCTGATGGAGGGATAAAGTGCTCTGGGGACATAGTGAAGGCGGTAGTGGCTGGGGCGGACTGCGTCATGATAGGAAACCTGTTCGCTGGGACGGATGAGGCACCTGGGGAAGTGGTTGAGATAAGAGGGGAAAAGTTCAAGAAGTACAGGGGGATGGGAAGCGAGGAGGTCATTAGAGAACTTGATAGGTACTCGAAGCTCGTTCCGGAAGGGGTCTCAGGGTGGGTCCCTTACAAGGGAAGCGTGGAAAGGGTGATAAGGGACCTTATAGGTGGTGTGAAATCAGGAATGGGATATGTGGGAGCGAGGAACCTCAAGGAGCTCAAGGAAAAGGGGAAATTCGTGAGAGTCACTGCACTGGGAGGGAACGAAAACAGGCCTAGGAACTTGCTGATAAAGGGACGGGCGGGGATAACTTACTTAAATGAGAGCTTCAAGTAAGAACTAATGGAGAAGGAACTCGAGAAATTCACGAAGAAGGTAGAAGAAGAGGAGGGGAAAGTCCTCGAGTTTCTAGAGAAGGAGTTCGAGAAGTTGCACGGGAAGTTCGTGAAAGAAACCATTAAATTACTGAGGGAAAGGAGGAAGAAGGCGGAAAAGGCTTACTACTTCTGGAAGAGGCTCCTCGGGAAGCTCCAATCAGCGAAGAAGAGGGAAAGGGATGAGAGGTTCCGCGAATGGGTGGAGAGAAAGATGAAAAACTTGAAGTTCTACATGGAAGAGATAGAGGAGATCGTTGAGCTGATCAAGAAGTTCTCGAGCGAGGAGATCATAGAGAGGCTCCTCAGGGAGGACAGGTATTACGAATACTTCAAGAAGAAGGAAAAGTTCCACTTGGATAGGATCAAAGAGAGGATGAGAACTCCTTGAGCTTCCTGATGAGGATGTTCCTCGCCTCTTTCAAGATCTCTTCTGGTTCTAATTGTCCCCAACTTTCCATGTAGAACAGGAACTTGTCTTTTTTTCCATCCACCTTCACGACATCTGGGAAGGTCTCCTCACACGCCTTACAAAGATCACACTTTTCCACGTCTTTCACCGTTAGTTTTTTGTCCTTAACGGAGAACACCTCCTTAGGACAAACCATCGCCACCTTTTCTGGCTTGGTCGGCTGCTTCAAGATGGTTATCTTTGGATATCTCTTGTATGTTATCAGGCAGGGGCTGAACTTAGCGTGTTCCTTCCCTATCCCAAACCTGATCTTCAGCTCTAAGATCACTTCTTGTCCTTCTTCTAAATACACGATTGGCATGTTCTCATAGACCACTTCCACTCCCTTTATGTCCCCAGAGTAAACGTATCCAGGACCCTTCTTCTTCAGGGAAGCTTTTATCACCGGAGGTTTCTTGGTGTGCAGCTTCAGGTCTGTCTTCAGAGGTATCAATCCCAACCTGTGAGCCAAGATCTCATCGTACATCACCGAACTATTCTTCACTACCCCTACCTCGTCTATGGCTAGGACCGGAACCTCACTCATCGCAGTTCTCCTCAGGGCATTGGCCTGGGGTGTTGAGCCCTCAAAGAGGAACCACAACTCATTCCCATCCTTCCTCAGGATCTCCAGCTTCATACCCTCCTCCCCCTCCTCCCCCCTTTCTTCCTGCATCCGTCGTGAGGGATGGGAGTGACATCTTCTATATAACCTATCCTGAGACCGCTCCTAGCAAGTGCCCTTATCGCAGCTTGTGCTCCCGGACCCGGATTCTTCGGCCCGTTATGACCTCCAGGTGCCCTCACCCTTATGTGCACCCCAGTTATCCCCTTTTGCTTGGCGATCTCCGCCACCTTCTTCGCTACCGCCATGGCAGCAGCAGGGCTTGATTCCAACCTATCCGCCTTGACCACATGTCCACCACTCGCTATTGCAATGGTCTCAGCACCAGTTATATCGGTTATGTGCACGATCGTATTGTTATAACTAGAGTAGATGTGTGCTATCCCCCATCTCTCCTTCTTTTTAGCCTCCAACCTTCCTCACCCTTATCTTATTCTCCATCGCTCTCGGGACCAAGAAGCTCGGGGAGGTTATAACTTTTTCCCCGACTATCACGTGACCATGAGTTATCAACTGCCTGGCATGCTTTATGGAATTCGCCAGCTTCTTCCTGAACAGCATGGTCTGAAGCCTTCGCTCCATGATGTCCTTTATGGTGAGGCTCAAGACATCATCAAGCTTCGCATCCTTCTCCAAGAATCCAAGCCTGTAGAGGGAATCCAGTAGCTGTTTTTTCTCCTTCTCCGCCTCTTTTGTTCTGGCCCCTATGAGCCTCCTCGCCTGTGCCCTATACCTCCTCAAGATGGATTCCATCTTCCAGAGCTCCTTCTTGTTTTTGTACCCGTATAATTGTCTCAGCTCCCTTTCTTCCTCCAATCTCTGTTTCTGCCATGGGTGTCTCGGCCCCTTGTACTTCTTCTTGGGCTTCTTTGGGTCCCCCATTTTACTTCACTTTCCTCCTCTTAACTCCTACCACCATTTGCCTCCTCTGCTTCCTGAAAGGAGGCCTAGTATAACCCGATTTCGTCCTCTGCCCCCTCACCGGAAGATGAAGGGCGTGCCTTATCCCTCTATAACTCTTTATCTTCTGCAACCTCTTGATGTCCATGTCCTGGGTTAATTCCAAGTCAGAGGAAACCAAGTGCTTATCTTCCCCGGTGGCGTAATCCTTCCTCCTGTTTAGCAAGAAGGGAGGGATCCCATATTTAATAGGGTTGGAAAGAGCTTCCTCTATCTTTTGAATCTCCTTCTCGCTTAACTCCCCCAGTCTCTTCCTCCTATCTATGTTCAAGGCCTTAGCCACCGCATTGGAGAACATGAAGCTCACTCCCTTAATCCCTTTCAAGGCTATGTAGACGGGCTTACTCCCATCTAGGTCCGTCCCAGCTATCCTAACTATGTGCCTGAACTCTGTCATCAACGTGAAGAAAAATGGAGGGGTTTATAAAGGTTTTCGCCTCAGGTAGACCTCCTTCCACCTCTCGATGTCTTCTTGAGTTATCTTCTCACACCTCTCCCTTACAGACCTCCTTTCCCTGCATTTTCCGGTCCAACAAGAGGGACCGTAGGAGAGCCCAACTCTCCTGAAGATGTCATCCACTATGGTGAATGTCTCTGGTTGGACCGCCCCTTTACACCTCCTGGCCTTGGCGAAATCCTTTAAAGCATCTTCTCCTGCGATGTATATCTCAAAGGGGACCCTTTGGCCCAAGAGCATGGCGTAGGGGGCCAACAACCTATCCTTCTCGTACAACTCCCATTGAAGCATCGCTGCAGAATTACCTAATTCTTCGTACTCTTCCAGGATATCAGGGGGGAACTCTGGAGCTTCTACGAAGGAGGGTTCCCTCAAGGCCTTCGGGAAGTTGAAGCCCCATCTCGCTTGTCTATTCCTTATCAATTGGTGGAGGGTGAGGATGCTAGCAGAACCATAACCCTTCAGCGTCTCTAAGAAGTGATTGTAATAAACCCCATCTCCCCCTTCAAAGGGTTCTTTGAAGAGGCTTAGTGGCCTAGCCGGGAGTTCATCCGTTAAGGGAGCCCCCCATTCCTCTTCTAAGAGGGCCTCTAGCCCAGAGATCACTTCATTGAATTCCGGGTTCCTCCTGAACCCCTGTTCTCCCTCTTCCTGATGATGCTCAAGGGCGTTCTTCAGCTTGTTTATGTACCTAGGGTTGTACTCTAGAGCCATGTAAACCTTGGCGTTCATGGGGAGCCCCCTCCTGGCTTCCTGGTAGGGGACCCCCTGAGAAATGGCTCTCCCATAGAACTCCGATGCCCTCTCGTAGAGCCTCTTCAAACCTCCTACTCCGACATCCACGAACCCTCCTGGCATGGTCCTCCTCAAGGACTGTTCTAATCCCCCCAACATGACCTTTTGGTGGGCGTTCACGTGGGTCCACAGGAAGAAGGTCTCCCACCTCGAGGCGTTCGGAAAGTACACGATCGCATCGGTGAACTCGAAAGGTATGTAGTGTCCCTGCCTCCTCAAGGACTCGAGGAACTTCTCAGGTCTCCCTCTATATCTCTCCCTCATCTTGTTCAACTTACCCTGCTCCTCCGGGATGAGGGAAGGGACATCCACCCTCTCCCCTTCGAAGACAGCTACCCAATTCAAGGGATTCGGGTCCCACCTGTTGGAGGTGGCTATAGCGAAAGCGGCACCCAGAACTTTCCCTTTCCCTTTCACTAAGGCTACCTTATCGTTATAGAACTTCACAACTACCATGAAGTAGTAGTCTTCTCCCTAATTTTAAAGTTTAATGTTCTGCTTCTTATATTTCTGAGTAGCGTTCACTCCTCCTTCCTGATCTCTCTGAAGCCCACGTACTTAGTGAGGGCTTCAGGTAATTTGATCGCCTGTCTCTTTGGATTGTAGTTATTCACCAACATGGCTAGTAGGGTCCTCTGGGTGGCACACCCCGTCCCGTATAAGTTGGCCACGAACTCCCTCCTCCCCTTTCTATTCACCTTGGTGTTTATCTTTTCCGAGACCCAACATCCCATGGTGGCATAACTCCCCAACTCTCTATATTTTCCCTGTCTTGGAAACCATCCTTCTATGTCGTACTGAATCAATGCCCTTTTATCCATGTCTCCAGAAGGAAGGATCACGACGCGATATGGGATCCTGAGACCCTGCATGAACTCTTCTACCACCCCCACCATGAACTCCAACTCTTCTCTGTCCTCGTCTAGCGTGGTGATAGAATGGAGTTCTACTTTGTGAAATTGATGAGTTCTGAAGATCCCCTTTGTGTCTTTCCCATGGGCCCCTGCTTCCCTCCTGAAGGCGGGGCTCCACGCCACTATCCTCAGAGGTAGTTCTCTTTCCCTAAAAGTGCAGTCCTTATAGAGGGCACAGATGGGATGTTCAGACGAAGGTATGAGGATGAGGTCATCCTCCTTGGTTGAGTACAACGCATCGATGAATGTGTCCATGTGAGCTATCCTTTCCTCCACTTTCCTCCTCATCATGTAGGGAGTGATTAAGACGTTGTTGAACCCTTTTTTACGGAAGAAGTCCATGGCGTATAGAGAGAGGGTTAAGTCTAGGAACACGAGTTCTCCTTTTTCGAAGTAGAACCTGGAACCAGCTATCTCGCTCGCTTTTTCCATCTCCACCAAGTTGAACTCCCTCACGAGATCATAGTGGTGGAGTGGCTCCCAGTCGATCAACTCGTATTTCACCTTCCCTTTCGTTTGCCTCTCGAACTCCTTCAGGTGTTCTTTCCAGACTTTTGGCCTTCCCCAGTACCTCACGGGCTCGCTGTAGCTCTCGTCTGGCCCTATTGGGACCCTCTCATCTAACCAATTTGGTAAGAGTTTTAGATACTCCCACATTTCCTTTTCCATCTTCCTTACCTTCTCATTCAACCTTTCGATTCCGGAGCTCACCTTCTTGCTTTTCGTGAGGAGCCCTCTTTCCCCTTTAGCGATCCTCCTAGACAGCTCATTCTTTTTCCTCCTCAACTCGTTTAACTTCTTCAAATTCTCCCTCCAAGAAGCGTCTAGCTTCTTCAACCTCCTCAGGGTCGAAAGGTACCCCGGAAGATATCTCTTCTCCAGAACTTTTGCGTACTCCTCGTAGTTCGTCCTAATTTCCTTCAAGCTCACCACGGAAACCACCTCCCAGAACTAAGTCGAACTTCAGAACGTCAGGAAAAGACATCACCCATACGGTAGCTTTTGGGTCCAAAACTTATAAAGGTTTTGCTTGAAACTTCAAATTCCTTGGCGGAGAAGACGCCGGGGGCAGGATTCGAACCTGCGCGGGCAAATGCCCACAGGCTTTCCGGAAGTGTTGGAACCACCCGGGTTCTGACCTCTCAAGGCCTGCGCCTTACCGCTCGGCCACCCCGGCTCGTGGTTGAAATGGAAAAAGGGGCTTAAAAAGATTTTTAACGACAGATTTATAAATTGACTTCTTTTAAGTAACAAATATGATAAACGTGAAGAACGACAAGAACTACGAGAGGTTCACGATAGTGGATGCTAAGAAGGAGTGGGGCAGTGTGTTGTTAGAACTGAGGGGGGAGGAGAACATCCTCGGGAGAAAGGTCCCTTACAAGAGAATCGTGAGGTTAGGGGAGGGGGAAGTAGGGGTTTCAGAAGAGAAGTTGGTGGGAAGGGAGATGTACTTGTTGAAAGAAAAAGAACTCTGGAAAGGAATAAAGGATGTGGAGGGCCTGAAGGAGAGCCCCTATTTCGATGAGTTAGGGCTTTTAAAGGTGCCTCGGGCCGTGATCGAAGGGGAGATCTACCTCAAGCAAGTGGATGTGATTGGGGACTTGCCAGCTCAGAAGTTACCCTTTGAGATGAAAAAAGAATTTTGGGGGACTCATGGGTTTGACAGGAAGCTCCCATGGAGGGAGGCACCAATAGATAAAGGGATCGAAGAAGTCGTGAAGAAAGTGAATTCTTTACCCTTCGCGTACACAAGTGGTTCATCCTGTTCTGGACTACCGGAAGACCACGAGGAGGAAGTCCCTCCTTGGGGACCTCATATCACGATGAGCCTCGACCCCAAAAAGCAAGCCTCTTTCTCCATGTTAGAGGAAATCTTGGAGACAGGGTTCTTCGAGCCAGAAGTCGATGGGAGGGTCAGGCTCAGAATGTTCCTCCCGAAATCCCTGGAGAAAGAAGAGGTGGGAGCGTACATTGAGATAGGTTGGGGCAAGTTGGAAGCTGTAGTTCAAAAATTCTTGGAGAGGTAAAGCCAATATCCTCCTCTCTTGGCTAGAACTTCACAATTTCCGAATACTTCCATTATCTTCTCCATGAGCCTTTTCCCTCCTTTCTTATGCCTCGCGACTATCTGAAGTAGGCCTCCTTTCTTCAGGTGCTTCTTCGCCCCCTCTATCAATTTCAGACAAGTTTCCATGCCGGCGGTTATGGGGGGGTTGGAGATGATGGTGTTAAATTTCCCCTTCACGTTTTCGTACAAGTTGCTCTGTATGACGTCCCCCTTCACCCCATATTTATCCTTATTTACGCTCGCCGCCTCAACCGCCCTCGGATTTCTATCTACGAACACTACTTCTTTTGCTCCCCTGTCCCACGCGACTATCCCGAGGATTCCGTAACCGCAACCCATATCCAGGACCCTCCACCCTTTCTTTATTATCATGTTCTCTGCCAACAATTTGGTCCCCTTGTCTAGCTTTCTCCAAGAGAAGATTCCCGAGAGCGTGTAAAGCTCATAATATCGACCTTTAATCCAGACGAGTAGTTTCCCCTCTCTTTTTTCTCCTTCCTGCTCTTCAGAGTAGTAATGTACCATGGTTATCCTTTCCCAACAATTTTAATAAAGTTAACACTTATTTAACTCGGCCAGGTAGTGAACGACGAGTTCAACGACTATAACAAACCATATAAAAAAAGAATTCTCCTTTACTAAACATGGAGGACTGGAAGAAGAAACTAAAGGAGGCGGTCAAAGAGGCAAAGGCTTATCTTAAGAAAGAGGGATTCAAAGTAAAAGGAGTGCACGTAGGACTGAGTGGTCGTGGCCCTCTTGTGCTCGACACGAATAAGGGAGTCTTCTTGGCTTACACCAAGCACTTCGATAAGAGTCAGTTCGCCGGCATGACCCTTAAGCTGTTGAAGGAATTAAAGAAGCCTTTAGATGAGATAGGCGTCCCAGAGGATGTGAATATGTCTTTAGAAGAGCAAGGGAAAACTGGGGGGGTGATCGGTCTCGCCCACTTGATCAGGAAATTTGGGGTCCAGGAATTGGAAAAAAGCCCATATGCCAATGCACCTGAGATCAAGGAGACCATGGAGTACCTAAAAAGGACGGGCTCGATAGGAAAAAAGAAAGTTTACATCATATACTGCGAGTGATCAAGAACTCTTTCTTTTTTATCACTCTTGTTCCCTTTAGTGGTCCCATGACCTCTTTAAATATCTGGGAAGGAGATTTCAGCTTTGTTTTTCCTTTTGCCTTCAGACTAATAGTGCACCATATTAACATTAATTATTTATAAAGTAACACCAAGTGAGTTTTTTATGACGTACAAAAGGAAAGCTAAGGAGATGAAGGGGCTTGTAGAAAATAAGCTGAAAGAACTGGGATTTAAGGGAAAAGTAAAGGAAATAAACGGGGAGGTGAGCTTTGGTTGGCAGGTTTACAATGTGAAAGTAGGTAAACAAGAGTCCGTCTTTGTGGTTTATGGAGGAGAGGATCTTGGGGCACTCAAAATCGGAGAGACTTTGGACAGACTCTTTACGGAACAAGGGATGGACAGGAAAAAAGTCATAGACAAACCCCAGCAGAGAGCGATGATAGGACTAGGCTTATTGATAAAAAAGTATGAAGTGAAAGAGATGGACCTTGGAGAGTTGAGAAAATACTATGGTGGTGACTTCTTGGCAAGGAGCCTAAAGAAAAAAGGGGTAAATAAGGTATACATGATCGATGTGAGTTAGCCTTTAGTTTTTTCTCTTTTATCTATCACCCTAACACCTTTCAAGGGACCCATGACCTCCTCGAAGATTTGAGAGGGAGACTTTATCTTGATCCTCGGGGTGATTTCGGTGTAACTCTTCACCTTCTCCTTCACCGTCCTTACCAATTCATCTATGTTTATCACGTGCTTTTTCGGCCCCACATAGATCTCAACTACATCCCTAGAATAGGGGTCATACTTGTTCTCCTTCTTTATGATCACCTGATATTGCTCGATGTCCTCTATCTCGGAGAGGATCTCGTCGAAGACGTCCAGATCTATCAGGGTGCCTTTCACCTTGGTGGACTTTAAGTTCTTCTCCATGTCCACTATCCTCTTTATCTTCCCTTCTATCCTTGGGACCGTTGACCCGCAATAAGGACATCTTTCTTCAACTATCCTTCCCTTCAGGAAATCCCCGGTTAAGTACCTCAGGAACACCGTTCCTCTCATGTCTATGTGGCTGAAGACTATGAGCCCGTCCTCCTCCACGGGTTCGAAGGTATTCTTATCCACTAACTCCCATATGTGGATATGGGGGAAGATGTGATATCCAGAACCCTCCCTACATTCTAAGATGGCCATCTTGGACTCCGTGAGGCCATATCCCTGGATCACTTGGGGCTCTGGACCATTCTCGGAGAAGTTGTCCTTAATCGCCTTGACTAAACCTTTCGGGGCACTTTCCCCTCCTAGCACCACTCTCCTCACATAAGACCTCTTCTCCTTTTCCACCATCACGTCTGATATTCGCTTCACGAAGGTTGGCATCCCAGCGATCACGTTTACCTTGAACTTTTCCATGACATCTACCTGTAACTCCGTCCTTCCAGCTCCGAAGGCTATCCAGAACATGTCTTGGTAATCTAGGAGGCCCAGAGTGACGTGCCAAAACGCCAAGTGGGGGGCGAAGGGGAACATGTTTTGCCCCACAGGTCTCTTGATCCCTTTAGTTATCCTTTTTATGGCTGCCATAGTGTTCACTTTTAAGAGCTCCAAGTCGTACCTTGTCATGAAAGCAGGAGTGGGCATCCCTGTCCTCCCGGAGCTGGCGAAGAAGGTGACCGGGGCATATTCCCACTTCATTTTCTCCTTGAACTTCTCCATGTTCAGGAGCGCGCTCAGTTTCTGCTTCAAGGAGAGCGTTTTCTTCAGGCGCTTCCTTTGGGGCTGGAGGACGAAGGCTTTTGGATTCTCCCTGAGCTCCATCTTCGTCGTTAGAGGGAGCTTCCTGAGGTCGTCTACTTTCCTTATATCCCTCGGCGTGAGCTTCAGCTTCTTCATCAATCTCCTGTAATAAGGGTGGTGATGATAAAGTAACTTAACGAATCCCCTGAGTTTCCTCTCCTGCATCCTCCTTATCGCCTTTATCATCTGATCAACCTCGCTGGGGTCCCCCCGTAAACCTTTCCCTTCTTCAAGATCTGATCCTTTGTTGCCAGGCTATGAGCTCCCAGGATGCTCCCATCCTCCATCCTAACGCCTGGCATGACCAGGGAGTATTCACCCACCAGACAATTCCTCCCGATCCTCACCTTCTTAACAATCAACTTTCCCTTCTCAGCTGAGTGGGAGAGGATCTCACAAAATCCTCCGATGATGGTATTGTCTCCCACTTCAAACAAACAGGGATCTGCTACGAATCCCCCTAAAGCCACATTCTTCCCTATCTTTGCCCCACAGAGCTTCAAATGAATCTCCTTTAAAGGATCAACCGTTAGAGAATAAAGGAAGTAACCAAAGGGATAGTAAATGACTTGATAGGCCAACCACTTGAACATCCTTGGGTCGTCTAGGCTCAACTCATAAACCCCCTCCTCATACTTTAACCTCAAGAGCCTTATCATTCCCCCAGTAGAGAAGATCTCGCCGAGCACGAAGACGACGAATCCTAGAACCATCAGAAATGGGAGGGAGAGGAGATGAATGAGGTCGTTGAGATCCAGGAAGGAAAGAATGAATTTTATATAGAACACCAAGGGAATCAGCCCGAGACCATAAGTGAAAATGAAGAGAAGGAGCAAGGCCAACAGCTTCCAAAGGGAATACCTCATTGGTATTTTTTGACCTCCCCTTCTTTTATAAGCTTACCGAAATTACTTTATCTTTCTGGCAGGGACCCCACCGTAGACCTTCCCCGCCTTTAAAACCTTGTTCTTAGGCAGTAAGGAAGAGGCTCCCAAAATGCTTCCGTCCTCCATCCTGGCTCCACAGAGGATGGTGGAGTTTTCACCAACTAGACACCTCTTACCTATCTTAACCTTCTTGAAGATGACCTTCCCTCTTTCCCCAGAATGGGACAAGATGGTACACAACCCGCCTATGATGGTGTAATCCCCTACTTCAAAAAGACATGGGTCTGTTATTAGTCCTCCAATGGTCACACCCTTCCCCACCTTCGCCCCACAAAGTTTTATGTGAATTTCCTTCAAGGCATAGGCGTGAAGGAGATACAACAACATGGCAATGGGAAAATAAAGCGTTTGAAACAAGACCCACTTGAAGACCTGAGGGTTT
>QMVD01000003.1 GCA_003660925.1 Nanobdellota archaeon | reverse complement strand
CCAGTAGGGGAAGATCAGGAACTTGAGGAGGAGAAAGGAGAGCACCATCCCAATTACCACACCCAGCAGGAGTTGGAACATGAAGAAATCTAAGCGGAGGGGGTTTATTACCTTTATGAGAACACTGCCACCAATCTCTTCGAGTTCACGTTGAACGGGGTCATGGATAAGGAGCCATAGAAGTTCACTTTAAATCCGGTGATCTGAGAGAGTAGCTCCAACTCCCTTGGAAATAGCATGCGGGAGAGGTGCTTCTGCGTGATCACCTTTCCTCTCGCATTGAACCTCAGCTCCCAAGGGACTACTTGTTCAAGGCCCTTGGGAGGATATTGAATGTAGGAAGTGATCACTTGGAAGCCATCTTCCTCCATGTCCCACTCATTTATCTTCGTCCTCCTTCTGACCAACAACCAATCATAGGGGTTCGCCAACTCCACGACGTAAGGTCCTCTCAGAACTTTCCTCATGGATCTCAGGTGAGAGATTATCTCTTGGTTCTTCAACAAGTAAGCGAAGGTGTTAAGCATGCATATGGCTCCGTCGAACTTCTCCCTCAAGGTGATCTTCCTCATGTCCATGACCCTAAACCTGGCATTGGGAACCCTCTCCTCAGCGAGCTTTATCATCTCCTTTGACTTATCTATTCCAACAACCTCATAACCCCTCTTCACGAAAACTTCCGCGTGCCTCCCAGTCCCGCACCCCACGTCCAGGATCTTCCTCACTTTCCTCCTCGAGTGCTTCTTGAAGATATTTTCGATTAAGGAGACTTCCCTCTTAAAATTCCTGTAGCTAAAAGCCACATCATAACATCTGGCTAGCATTAAGTTTAATCTCTCTCAGAGGTTTTATACTTTAGGGAATGATCTCACAAGAATTGAATTTGTGATAGTTAAGGTGCGAGAGTTTTATCTTCCCCTCCTGAATCAAGGACCTCACTTCGGGTAGTTTCTCCTGAAGGGAGGAAATTAAGTTACGGATGCTCGTGCAAACCAGTTTGAATCCCTCCTCCCCCCAAAGCTTCGTCTTGTTAGCGAAGAGACATCTTCCCCCGCAAAGGGGATAAATGTCACAAGAAGTGCAGGGTTCCCCCACTAACACCTTTTTCAAGTTCTTGGGATCCGATTCCCATATGTTCCCCACATAATACTCCTTCATCCCAGCCATGGCGACGCAAGGAGAGATGTTCCCATCGGTGAGGATGGCATATTGGGCCCAGCCCGCGCCACACCTTAAGAGGGAAGGTTCATCTCTCAAGAGGGAGTCCATGACACCCAAAAAAGGATAGATGCGCCACACCTTTCCTTTCTTCATGTTTTCCACCCACAAGTTTATGAGCTCTCTGACCCCTTTGTTATAATCTTTCAACCACTCCTTGAAATTTCTCCTCTCGAGATCTTCCCAGAAGAGGGCATTCAATTGCCAGTGAACCGAATCGAAGAGGCCCAAATTTAACAGATGAAGCACCTCTTCTTTAACGTCCACAGGTTCCATAACCGTCATCCTGGCTATGAGCTCTCCTTTGAATCCCATCTCCCTCGCCCACCTCGCTGACTTGATGACCTTATCGTAAACCCCTCTTCCCCTGAAATAGTCCGTGGTCTCCTTCTTACCATCTATGGAAAGGATGATGGTGTGAAACCTCCTCACGTAGTCTCCCAACTCTTCTAACCTCATCCCGTTCGTCTGGATGATGTAGTTGGCTCTTATCTCATCCATAATCTCTTTTATCAAATCCGTCCTCAAGAGAGGTTCTCCTCCATAGAAGATTACCCAAGGGTCATCATCCTTTTCCAGGAACCCCTTCAAGTCTCTCACCTCATAAGAAACCTCAGGAGGAGGATAATCCAACTCCCACCTCCTCTTCCCGAATTTCAGGTCCTCCAGAGCTTCTTGGGCACAATACTTACAATTAAGGTCACACCTCGTCGTTAGGTGGAGGAAGAAATGCATGAGATGGCAAGTTTTATGAGGTTTTAAAACGTTTTCCTGACATGAGGCTCTGGCTCATCGACTTCTCCAGAGGGATAGCGGTGATCGCCATGATAATATTCCACGCCACCTTCGATTACTACTTCTTGACTGGTCAGGAGTTCAATTACTCTTCCCTCGCCTACCCCATCGGCTTCTCCTTCATCTTCATTTCAGGGCTCGCCCTATATAACTCGAAAAAGGACGCGAAAAAGTTCGCGAAGAGGTTCTTGAAACTCTTTTCCTACGCCCTGTTGATCTCAGGGGTCACCTTCCTGTTTTACCCCAACTGTTTCGTGAAGTTCGGCATCCTCCACTTCTTCGCCTTCTCCACCCCCATAGTCTACTTCTTCCTAGATAAGGGGAAATGGAACTTGCTCGCTGCCTTTTTCGTCCTGGCCTTGAGCCCCTTCGTGAAGCACCCTAACTTCTGTTCTTTGGATTACTACCCACTTATCCCTTGGCTAAGTGTTTACTTCTTTGGTTTATATTTTGGAGAGTATGTTTCTGAGTATCTAACAAAGAACAACATCATCTTGAAAGAGTTAGACCTGATCGCAAAGATGGGAAGACACTCCCTGACCATTTATTTGATCCATCAGCCCATATTGTTTTTATTTTACAAACTCATGCTCGGACTATGAAAGTAATTGAGGTAAAAGCCAAGAAGTTGTTCGTGAGGAGTGGGATACCTGGAGCTAAATGGGTAATAAACCAATACGTGGGGTGTGGACACACTTGTCTTTACTGTTATGCCAAGTTCATATGCAGGTGGAAAAGGTACGGGAGATGGGGAAGCTGGGTGGAGGTAAAGACAAATGCCCCGGAATTGGCGAGGAGATATGTGGATGGTTGGGTGGTCATGTCCACCGTCTCTGACCCCTATCAACCCATTGAAAGGGAACTGAAGCTGACGAGGAAGATATTAGAGAACATGAACAAGAAAGTAAACCTCTCTATCTTAACGAAGTCTGACTTGGTGTTGAGGGACATCGGTTTGTTCAAGAGGTTCGAGAAGATTGAGATAGGACTGACTATAAACGATGAGAAGGTCAAGGAAAATTTTGAGCCTGTCGCCCCAGACAACGAGAGGAGGATAGAAGCGTTGAGGAGACTGAAGGAAGAAGGGATAAGGACCTATGGCTTCATAAGTCCTGTGATCCCTGGGATGACGAATGTTAAGAGGTTGGTGAGAAAAACCAAGAAATTCGTGGACTTCTACTGGATAGAGCTTTTGAACCTAAGAGCGAGTGGGAAGGTGTTCACGAGGAAATTGAGGGAAAATTTTCCAAAATCCTATGAAATCCTAAGAGATGAGAGGAAATTGTTGAATTCGTAGGGAAGATTAAAAAGAGCGTGAAAGGAGTGGAAGTCAAGGGGATAGTTTTACACCCGTCCAAGATCCTATGAGATATGATGTCCCGCCCCCCGGATTCGAACCGGGAACCTCTCGGTCTCGGCTGATGGTCTCTCATCGATGGTTCTTCACCTGCTCCGACCACAACTACAGCCGAGCGCTCTACCATTGAGCTAGGGCGGGACGAAGAAGAGAAGGTAGTCCTTTTTTAAATATTTACTCCGACTTCAGGATGAGGAGGTTGGACTTCTTCAAGAACTGCCTCCCAGCGGACACGTACTCAACCTCTGTCGGCTCTATCACCAACTTTCCAATGATCCCCACGTTTATCCTCAGGTGATAGAACAGGATGACTTCCTCCCCCTGCCTTATCTCTTCTATGGTCCAATGCACGTAGTTCTTCCCCTTTCTTTTGACCACAGTTCCCTCCACCACGCCATATCCTAAGACCTTGCAAGAGATGTTTGGGAGGGGATCGTATATCTTCACGTCCTTGACTGAACCTTTCCACACATTCTTCACCTTCACCTGAATCTTCATGTTTATCCCCTGTTCGCTGATGGAGTACTCCACCACCTCTTTGTCCACCTCCACTCTTTGGAGCATCCTATATAACACAAAGAGCAAGAGGAAGATGAAGAAAAGAACAAACCAGAATGGGAGGAAGGTGACGTAGTAGTAAAAGCTCTTGGTCTCCCATGGTCCCAACTCCGCCTCCCAAGTTATGTTGTTCCCCTCCCTCTTTCCGTTCGTACTCAACATGAGATACCTGTCCATGGGGGAGAGTTCCTCTGATATCGAGGTGCTACCGGATACGGTTCCCCTGTTCTCCACCACGATGACATAGCTCTTTCCCAACAAGTTGTACTCCTCCTTCACGCTCTTCACGAGCTCCGCATAGCCTACGACCGAGAAATTCTCCTCTCTCTCCGAAAGGAGCCCGTGATAGAATAAGGCTGCTTTGAAGGTGTAATTGCCGGGCCTCGTGAACCTCGGGATCAGCAGTTTATCGGATATCTCGTTCACCCCTTTTTCCAAGGAGAGATTAAAGCTCTCTGAGCTCACCATAAACTCATCGAAGACGCTCACATTCACCTCTATCGTCAAGTCCCCATAATTGTTCGTGACAGAGAGGTTGTAGTGAACTCCTTCCCTTGGGTCAACAGAAGGGGAGACCTTCAGGTCGCTTATGAAGACCTTTCCATAGGCCGGGATCTCCACCATGGAGATGATGGGAATGAGCATGCTCTCAGAATCCCACCTCACCTCTATCTGATGCAAGACCCCTCCCCTATTCGCGTCGGAGGGGACGCTGAACCTCACGGTGACCGTCTCGTTCTCGTAAGGCCCCAAGTCCAGGATGTAGCTGGGCTCCACCGAAGAAGGCCAGAGAGATGTCCTCAGTATATAAACCCTCTTAGACACGTTCTCGTTGTTCTTTATGTACACCTTGTATATGGTTTGTTCCCCAGGATACGCGCTCCCTTTGACCGTTTGATAGGTGATAAGCATAGCGTGGGAAGTAGAGAACAGTAGAAATAGGACGAACATCAAGGACTTCCGCATGTTTCTTTCATAAAGCCAGGACAGTTAAATATTTTTGCTTGGCCCCCTCGTCCTGCTCATGTGTATCTCTATGTGCTTGGGTTTGAAGGTCTCCTTGATGAGCTCCAAGACCCTCTCGGACTTCTCTTTACCTTCCTTTCCACAGGTGAAGATGTCAAGGGCAGCGTAATCATGCTCTGGCCAGGTGTGGATGGAAATGTGAGACTCTTTCAACAAAACTATGGCAGTCGCCCCCTCTGGGTTGAACTGGTGCTTTAGCCCTCCCACGATGGAGAGGCCAGCTTTTTTAGAGATCTCCATCAAAGAATCCAAGATATCTTCCGCCCTACTCTTGAATAGGGGAGAGCCCTGTAGTTCTATCACCATGTGGTAACCCACGACCTTCCTCATCTCCCATGCTTGCTCCCCCGCTTAATTACGTTTAATCGTCCTGACTTAAAAAGTTTATTTCTTCTTCACGAGCTTCCAGAACTTGATCCCCATGTAAGGGTAGTACTTGTCCTTTCGCTCGAACCCAAGCTCCTCGAAGAAAGGGATCACCTCTTCTCTGGCATAGGTTATGAGATCCCTCCCTAGATTCTCCAGCTCTTTCACCAGCTTTTTACCTATTCCTCTCCCCCTAAACCCCTTCTTCACGTGTATTTCATCGATAACTATCCCATAAGGTTTCTCCAGGTAGGCTAAGAAGCCAAGGATCTCTCCCTTTTCCTCATAAACCAACAACTTCAGCTCCCCTTCTTCTATCGCCTTCCCGAGCTTCTCCTCCTCGTATATCTCCTCGCAATTCTCCTTGAATATCCTCAAAACTTGGCCAGTGTCTTCCTTCTTCCCTTTCCTTATCAATGGGGCCGCCGGGATTTGAACCCGGGACTACCACCGCCCCAGGGTGGCATCCTGGACCAAGCTAGATCACGGCCCCTCAAGGGGAAGAAAAAGGAGAAGTAAATAAAGTTTTCTTACAAGTTCTTCAGCAACCTCATGCCTTTTCTGGTCAACCTTAAAGGCACGAACTTCTCCTCCTTGCTCCCGCAGATCACGAATCCTTGATCCCTTAACTTCCTTAAGTTCCACCTCACAGTGGACTCCGAGACTCCTAGGACCTTGGATATTTCCCTAGCTGCCCTCGAGAAGGTCATGCCTTCTAGATAAAGTAATAAGATGAGCATCGCTGACCTCAGTTCCTCAGACCTCATAGGCCCTCTTAGGTTCTTCCTTCACTATGTATCCCTTTTCCAATTTCACCCAGTAACCGGCGTCCAAGAGCTCCACTAGGATAGCTCTCGTGGAAAAGCTGAAGCCATATCCCTTCTTGCACTGTTCCCTGGCATCCTCGACAGAGATCTTGCCCTCCTTTTCCAGGATTTCTATAATCCTTTCCAGTCCACCAGGGTTTTCGCCTCGAGAGCCCTCTCTCTTGTTCACCTTCATCACCCCCTTAGAATTTTAGAAGGGGGTGCCTACCCGATAAGGAAGAGCTCAGAGCGTGTAGGCACCCCTCGCATAAGGAAGGATTTGGTCGAGAAATCTTAAAAGTTTTCTGGTCAAATCTGGGAAATTAATTTAAGTCGTGATTTGTTAAAAGATGTGATGAGAAGCATCTGTCCTTATTGCGGTTGTGGCTGCTTGTTGGAATTCGTGGTGGAGAGGGGGAAGATAAAGAAGGTGTTGCCTTGTAAGGAAGATCCTATAAGTGAGGGGAAGCCTTGCATCAAAGGGCTGACCTGTCATGAGCCCTTGAGCATAAGGAGGATAAGGAAACCCATGCTCAGGAAGGGTAACAAGTTAGTCCCCACCTCTTGGAGAGAAGCTTACAGGAAGATTGAGGAGGAGTTCTCAAAGCTCAGGCCAAAGGAGATAGCCTTCTATGGCTCTGGGCTGACAACTAATGAGGCCAATTACTTGCTACAGAAGTTCGCGAGGAGGGTGATCAAGACGGGAAACATAGACTCTTCCGCGAGGTTGTGTCATGCCTCCACCATAAAGGCGTTCGAGATGGCCTTCGGGTTAGGGGCCATGAGCGCGTGCATAGATGACATAAAAGATGCTGACTGCATATTGATCATAGGCTCTGACCCAAAATCAGATTATCCAGTCGCCTTCAACAAGGTGTTGGGAGCTAAGCAGAGAGGGGCGAAGTTGATAGTGGTGGAAGACAGTTTCAGCTTCTCGTCAAAACACGCTGACCTCCACCTCAAGATAAAGAGTGGTAGGTTCCTGCCTTTATTGAACTTCCTAGCGAAATACGTCATCGAGAACAAGCTTTATGATGAAGAAGCCCCTTACTCGGACGGCTTTTACGAGCTCCAATCCTTAGTCTCGAAGTACGAGTCGGGAAAAGTAGCAAAGGAATGTGACGTGAAGGAAAAGCTCTTGGAGAGGGCAGCTTCCCTCATAGGGAGGAGTGAGAGGTTGGTGATAATGTATGGGATGGCCATGACCCAGCACGTCTCAGGGACGAAGAACGTGTTAGGGGTCACGAACCTCGCCCTGTTGAAGGGAGGAAGAGTCGTGTGCATGAGGGGAAAGGTGAACATCCAAGGGTGCGGGGACGTGGGTTGTTATCCGAGAGGAGACGGTATCTTAGAGCTCTTGTTTGGGGACGTGATAAAGGCCATTTATGTCATGGATTCCAACATCGCCCAATCCTTCCCGGAGTTGGATAAGGTGCATGAAAAGTTGAGGGACATGTTCGTGGTGTACGCTGGTCCCTTTGAGAATAGCATGTTGAAGTTCGCTGATGTGGTGTTACCAGCCACCACGATCCTGGAATCGAGCGGCACGATAACCAATGCTGAGAGGAGGGTGAGAGCCTTCAAAAGGGTGATAAAGCCCATCTGCGGAAAGACCCACTGGGAGATCCTGAAGGACTTGTTCGAAGCGTTCGGTTATCCTCTGAAGCACAAAGGCGTTTGGGACACCACGAGGGAGATGTTGGAGAAAGTGGAGCCCTTTAAGCACATAGAGTTCGAGGACTTGTTCAGGATAGAGGGAGCCTTCGCGGACAAGGAGCACAAGTGGGAGAAGTTCGTCCCCGTGGAGTTCACCGCGGTGGAGGAGGAGAAGACTAGGAAGTATCCCTTCGTGCTGACCACGAAGAGGCTCCCCTGGCATTTCGTCACCGGAGATATGACCTTAAGGAGCAAGACGTTGAAGAAGTTCGCTGGAGAACCTTACTGCTACATGAGCCCAAGAGACATGAGGAAGCTCAAGTTAAAGGACGGGGATCTCGTAGAAATCGAGTCAGAGGTAGGAAAGATAAGGATAAAGGTGAAGGGAGAAAGGGAAGTGGATGATGGAGTGGTGGTGATTCCCTTCCACTTTCCAAAAGCCCTAGTTAACAAGTTAATCCCGTTCCAACTAGACCCCTTAAGTAGGGAGCCGAACCTCAAGGTAGTTGACGTGAAGATTAAGAAATTTTCCTCATGAACTCGTCTATCCTCTTGTAGAACTCCTCGAGGGTCCCGTTGTTCTCTATCTTGTATTGAGCGTAGCTGAAGGCCTTCTCCAAGTTGAAGAGCTCCATCTCCCTCTTCTCTTGGGCCAAGAATTCCTCTAGGGTTTGTGGGTCACCTACCCTCTTCCTCTTCCTCATCCGCTCGAACCTTATTTTAGGGTCCGCCTCTATCAAAACCACAATCAGTTTGTCCCCAAACTCCTTCTTGGGAACTTCCACGTCGAGCGGTCTCCTCATACCATCTATCACCACGTTCTCCCATCCTCCCTCCTTTATCCTCCGAACCACCTCTTTAGCGAAGTAATCCTGTCCATATCTCGAGGTGAACTCTTTCTGAATCCTTTGTAAGTTCTCCCTGTTCGGCTCTAACCCTAACTTCGCGGCTATCTCCCTCACGATGTCTCCCATCACGATGACTTTATACCCATACTTGTCCCTGAGGTATTCGGAGAAGGTCCCTTTTCCAGAGCCTATCTTGCCCAAGACACCTATGATGGGCATGGAAAAACTCCGAAACAGTTTTATAAAAAGATTTGTGTATGAGAATGCATGAATCGGGAGGAAGCATTAGTTCTCGTAAAAGAAAAAGTGAGCAATCAAAACCTGATAAAACACATGATCGCTGTGGGGGCCATCATGAAGGGGTTGGCGAGAAGGCTGGGAGAGGACGAGAACTTGTGGGAAGTGGTTGGCATCCTGCACGACATAGACTATGAGGAGACCAAGGATGACTGGAAGGAACACGCCCTGAAGAGCGCGAAGATGTTGGAGGGAAAACTTCCCGAAGAGGCCCTGTACGCCATAAAAGCCCATAACTTCGAGAACACTGGGGTGATGCCCAAAAAGGAGATGGATTACGCCCTGATAGCCTCTGATGCCCTCTCCGGATTAATAGTTGCCTCTGCCTTGGTCATGCCTTCCAAGAAATTGGAAGAAGTAAGGGTGGAGACCTTGATGAAAAAGTTCAAGTCAAAGGACTTCGCCAAGAAAGTCTCCAGGGAGAACATCTTGTATTGTGAGAAGCTGGGCCTCTCCCTTCAGGAGTTCCTCGAGATAGGTTTGAACGCCATGAAGGAGGTCTCCGAAGAGTTGGGGTTATGATATGGGTCGGTTGTTGTGGGTTGCCTGAAGGCCTGGAGAAGTACGCCAAGAGGTTCAAAGTCTTAGAAATCAACTCCACCTTCTACAAATTGCCCAAGCTAGAGACCGCAGAGAGGTGGAGGGAAAAGGTCCCTGAAGACTTCAAGTTCTCGGTCAAGTGTCATCAAGGAGTCACCCATCCCATCAAGAGCCCCACTTGGAGGAGGTCTGGATTAAAGCCAGAAGAACTCGAAAGGCTCGAGGGAAAGGTCGGTTTCCTGAGGCCCACCAGAGAGGTCCTCAATTTCTGGGAAAAGACCTTAGAGGTCTGTAAAGTATTGGGGGCAGAAATCTGCCTTATCCAGTTACCTAGGAGTTTTAAGGAGAGTGAGGAAAACCTGCAAAACCTCAAGGAATTCTTCTCGAAGGCCAAGAGAGACGAGTTAAAAATAGCCTTAGAGCTGAGGGGGTGGGACTTGGAAGCGTTCGGGAAGATTTGTAAGGAGTTGGATTTGATTCAGGTCACCGACCCCTTCCTTCAGATGCCCTCTTATATCAAAGACATCGTCTACTTCAGGCTCCATGGGAGCTACGAGAAAGGGAGGATAGACTACAAACATAAGTATTCAGAAAAGGAGTTAAAAGAGTTAAAGGAGAAGTTAGAAGGGTTGGAAGCTAAGGACATCTACGTGATGTTCAACAACGTCTACATGAAAGAGGACGCGCTGAGGTTTAAGGAACTCATAGGTACTGCATAACCTCTGACGGCGAATTTACGACCACGTCCGCCCTCTCCCTCACCTTCTCTGACTTAGGGTCTATGGCTAATTTGAAGTCCACCTGCCTGAAAATGGAGAGGGAATTGCTTATGGCTCCCCTCTCCACCTTCTTGAACTTCTTCTCGAACCTCCTCCCCTTTGCCAAGGTCACTTCATATTTTCCCTCTAGATACTCCGTTAACTCCTCTCCAAACCCCTCCCACATGTCCTCGTCAACCACCAGCAGCTTTATGTCAAAGATGCTTATCCCCTCCTCCACCCTCTTGTAGGGCTTCCCGTACTTTAAGAGGACTTCTTCGCTCGTCCCTCTCAACCTGTTCGCGCAATCAGCGCATATCCTAGCTGCCTTCTTGTCATCTAATAGAATCCTCACCTGCTTCTCCTCCCCACACACGTCGCACCTTCCGTACTCGAACCCGAGGGTGATCCTCATCAAATTTTTTAAGCAGGCAGACCTTATAAAGGGCATGGAATGGCTGTTCTTCGCCTTGCTCTCTGCTCTCTTCGCCTCATTGGTCACCATCTTCGGGAAGATAGGGATAAAGGATGTTGACCCCACCTTCGCGAGCGCCATAAGGGCTGGCGTGATGTTCGCCTTTTTGTTGGGGATCATCGGGATAACCGGGAAGTGGAAGGAAACCATGAACAGGAACGCCCTGTTCTACATCCTCTTAGCAGCTTTATCCGGGGCTCTCTCCTGGCTCTTCTATTTCGTGGCTTTAAAGTTCGGAGAAGCGAGTAAGGTGGCCTCCGTGGACAGGCTGAGCTTGGCTTTCGTGTTCTTCTTCTCCATCCTCTTCCTCGGGGAGAGCCTAAGCCTGAAGGACATGTTGGGGGCGCTCTTGATGATCGTTGGAGCCGTTTTGATAGCATTAAAATTGGGGTGAAAGAATGAAATTAGGTTTCAGCACATCGTGTTTACCGAGGAGCGGTTGGAATTTCGTGCTGAATAAGCTCCCCTCCAAAGTCATAGAAGTGAACTTGAGTAAATCCTACTTACCGTTCATCGAGGAGACCTTGAAGGAAAAAATCGCCCCGAAATTATCCGCATACGATCTCAGCCTACATTCGAGGACCCATCACTTATTTTCAGGTAACAAGCTCCTCGCCGATGCTGAGGAAAAGATGTTAAAGGCGGATTTATACGTGGCTGAGATCTTCGGAGCAAAGGAAGTGGTCTTCCACATCGCAAGGGACGTGAAGAGAGTGGACTTCAAGCTCCTCGAGACCTTGACAAGCAACTTTTCCGGAAAACTCCTCTTGGAGAACAACAACCGGGGCCTGTTCTCCTCACATCAAGAGATCCTCGAGACCTTAGAAAAAGTCCCAGGACTCGGGTTTTGCCTGGACTGGGGCCATTTAAAGTTAGCTGAGAAGAGGGGGTTCGTGGAGGACAAGTTCGAGTTCATCAACTCATTGAAAAAGCACATAAGTTACGTGCACCTCCACGACAATCAGGGGGAGTATGACTCCCACTCCGCCTTCCTCTTAACCGAAGAAAATGAGAAGTTCTTAGAATTAATGAAGAAGATCTCCCCAGGAAAGCTCATAATTGAGACGAGGACTTGGGAAGACGCTATGAAAACGTACGAGAGCGTGAAGGGATATCTCGAGAGGAAAGTTCATAAATAAAAGGCTCAAAATCCAAAACCATGGGCGCCACGCCAGTCTCCGCGAGGACCTTCTTCGAGAACTTAGATGATCGCTGAAAATCAAGGGCTAAGTCTTTTCATAGTATTCCTCGACATCCTCGGATGTAAGGTACGGGATGTCCTCCTTCAACTTCAGGAGATCCTCTTCGTCTGCTCTTTTGAGGAATCCCTTCAATCTTTTAGCTTCTTTCAAAGTCAGCCCGAGTCTCTCCCTCTCCTCAATCAAAAACGCGTGATCTCCCCCAGCATGGATGAGGACGCTAACGGGCACCTTGCCCATCTCAACCATGAAGGATACTTCTTTCCAACTCACATCGTATCCCCTAACTAATTCCGGTTTCTCCTTAATTTTTGAGATCACCTTCTTGAGGAGGTTTATCACTTCTGCATCCGCACGCTTGAGTCTCCCCCGCATGGAAGAGCCCCGGGCGGGGTTCGAACCCGCGACCTCCACATTACCAGTGTGGCGCTCCACCAGGCTGAGCTACCGGGGCACGGATAAGATTAATCATCATCCTCCTTAAATGCTTTCCCTTACGACCCCCCTAAGCTCGATCTCCTCGTGGATGGCTGACTTCAACTTTTTGTCATATATCAGGTTGGCCGAGCTTTTATACAGGTTCTCGGAAGATAGGTGTCTCTTCACCCACCACCGGGACTCCGATCCGTTCTTGATTTTCCCGACGAAGAATCTGTTCGTCTTGTAAATGATCCTCCTCACCTCCTCCTTCGGGACCCTCAATTTCTCCCCTAGTTCCCTCTCAGTCATCCCGGGATTATCCCTGATCAAAAAATAAATCCTCAGGAACAAAGGGAAATCCTCTCGTTCCAATTCTATCTTAAATATCTTGGAGAAGATGTCATAATTGTTTGAGATGATCCCGAGTAATCCGTCCCCCGAAGACGCGCCTTCCAACAGGTCCTCTAAAGTGCCCCTCTTCTTGATGGTCTCGATCATTTTCTCGACCCAGAGCAAGAGTTCCTTGCTCTCCTCATCATTCCTCTTTCTCAAACGATAATGTTTGTTGAACAGGTAAAGCATATAGGACCAGAAGCCCTTATGCTTCTCCCTCCACTTCGCGAACCCCATGGCCGTCCTCTCCTTCAAGGTCGCTGTCCCCTCAGCTATCTCGTTCAGGTCATAACCTATTTCTTCCGCGATCTTTCGCGCTATCTCGAGAGGTAAACTCTTGGCCTTTCCGATCTTGTAATTGAAAAACGTGGATCGATGGATCCCCAATCGCCTCGCAGCTTTCCTGAGACCTCCCACCAGCCTCACGTACTCTTCTATGATCTCCCTCTGTTTACCCGGCTTCAGGATGATCCTTTGCTTGAAGTCCACCATCAATTTCTTAGTTACTCAAAAGTTAAAAATTCTTCCCTAAAATTTCAACAAGTGATGTGTAGGAATAAGATCGCGTCCTCTTCTTTCTTGAATTCCTCAATGGCTTCTGGTGTGTTTAAGGACACTGCCTCCAAACCTAGGGACTTAAGGTAGTTCAAGGCCTCCTCTTCAATGGGCAAGAAACCGCTGAACCCCTTCCCTATGATTATCTTTTTGAATTTCTTCAAATTCGTCTCGAAAGGTTCTAGCTCCTCCCTCGTCAAAGGTGTGTGACCATAAGATGGTTTCTTAGGGGCCGATAAGTCCTTTCTTCTCAACTTGATCTCTTTTCCGAAGATTATGATGTCCCTCTCGTATTTCTTGCCATCAACCTCCACTTCTCCGAACTTCGCCTTGATCTCCATAAACTCTCTTGGGTCGACCTCATTATTTAAAGTTACCTTCAACTCAAAACTTTAAAAGTCCGAAGGAGGTGTTCTGGATATGGGGATCGAGGAGAGGATAAGGAAGGGGTTTTATCCCTTGTTTGAAAGGGAGCCCTTCAAGCTTAGGCTGGAGGTGTTGCTCGATATCTTATCGAGCGGGGAAAAAGACTTGAAGGAAATAGTGAAGAGTTGGCCAGAGGTTTACCAGAAGAAGTTCAAGAAGGTGGTGGAGTGCGGGATAACGGATGAGAGATATCTGCTCTCTATGGCCCTGCTTTACGCGAGCAAGAAAGGGATCGTGAAGAGGATGAACTTGGAAGGGAACACTTCGGTGAACGAGGCCTACAAGACCATCGTGAAGGAGTCGAAGGGACTAAAGAAGGAGGTGCTCAAGGCAGGGAAGAAGTTGTGGGAGATATACGAGGAAAAGGCTAAAGAGAGCAAGGTTGACCTGAAGGAATATTTCAGCACAAGGTTTTGGATAGAAGTTGAGGTATGATGTGGCTCCTCCTCTTGTTTTCGTTCCTGAACCTCTTGACCGTACTTGCTGCGTTTGGGAGGGAGAAAAAAAGGAAGTTAAGGGAGTTCCCTAAGGTCTCCATCCTCTGCAGGGTCTGGGACGATGAAGAAGTGGTAGAGAGGTTCATAAAAAACTGCTTGAACCAAGATTACCCCAACTTAGAGATAATCATCGCTGATGATGCTTCTACCGATGACACGCCCAAGATATGTGAGAAATACGCGAGGAAGGGGCTGATAAAGTTCTACAGGGCGAAGAGACATCACGAGAAGAAGGCGGAGTTGATGAATAAGGTCATCAAGGAAATGGCGACTGGGGAAATAATCCTAGCCACTGACGTGGATGCGGTCCTCCCAAAAGGGTGGGTGAGAGAGCTCGTGAGACACCTCCAAGAGGGCGATGCTGTGAGCGCTCCCGTGATAGGGGGGAACTTCACGACTTGGATGTCCAAGATAAGGATCGTGGAGGACTTCTGGCTCTTCGGGGCGAGCATGTTAGGTAGATACAGGCTCTTGGGAAAGAGCGCGCTATATGGTTCCAACACCGGGATAAAGCTCGATGTCTTGAGAAAAGTAGGTTATTACAGCGTGAAGACGTTAACGGAAGACGCGGAATTATCCCTCGAAGTGATGTCGAGATTCAAGACTTCCTTCTGCGATAGGGCGATCGTGTTGGTGGAAGATGTGGAAGACTTGAAGTCCTATCTGAACGAAAGGAAGAGGTGGCTTCATGGGACCATACACTCCTCCCTCCTTCATAAAGGGGACATCGTTTATGGAACGCTGACCGTAATCAACTACACCCTCAGCTTCCAGTTCTTGCTGTCCTTGTTCTCTCTCTCAAACCCCTTCGCTCTCCTCTCTTGCTTGCTGAACCTCTCCTCCATCCTCCTATCCTTGAAGAGATTCGAGGCCAAGAGGGAAGTATATCTCTGGGTGTTACCTTATCTCTTACTAGTCCCCTTTCTACAGGCCCTCACCCTGATTGGGATATCATCCGATCTCTTGAGATATAGGAAAGTAAGGTGGGTGAAAGTCTCTGGGGAAAAATATCATTTGGGGAGGGAGTTGAAACCTCCTTTCAAAAGGAAAGTTTTTAACCCCTGAAAGTGATTTTCAAGAATGGGAGAAAGACTCGAAGTTCTCTTGAGGATCCCCCTTTCCCTTGTTTACGGCATCATCTTGGGGGTATGGGGACTAGTGGTGAGCATCGCAGTCGTGTTCCACTGGTTCTACGCCTTGATCTTGGGGAGGAGGCACGAGGGGATAGCCAAGTTCACCAATAAGTACCTAAGCTACGCGTATGAGGTCAGGACATACTTGGACCTGGTCGTGAACAAGAGGCCCTGGCCCATCGGGGAAGAGGAAGTGAAGGAATTGCGCCCCACCGACATCCCTAAGAGGTGAACTTTATGAAGAGAGCCTTTTTCTTTATCCCTCTCTTAATTCTCATGGTGCTCCTTGCCCTCTTCCTAAGATTGTACTTCCCACCTAAAGCCATTGGAGTTTCGGGGGAAATAGAAGAACTAATTCCAATAAGGGGGTGTACTGTCCTGAACGATTTTGACTTTCAGCAAATATCCGAAATGGGATGCAACTATGTACAGGTTGTCGTCTGGCCTCAAGTGACGAAGGACGGTGAAGTGGTAGAGTTTTACGAGAGCTTGGCGAGACCAGAGGACATCATACCCGTAGAAAAGCTCAGGAGATTATCGGAGAACACGGAGGAGATAATCGTGAGGAGGATAAGGAAAGCGCATGAGCTTGGGTATAAGGTTTACTTAGTGATCTATCCGGAAAGGACGGGGTTCCACGAGGCGTATGGGACAGGGATGAAGAATCCGGACAAGTTCCTCGAGGAGATGAAGAATCTCTCGTTAAAATGGGCGAGGATAGCTGAGGAGAACGACGTGGAGATGTTCTCGCCCGTCAATGAGCTATTCTTATGGGTCGGTGAAAAAAAGGCGAACAGGTGGCACGAGGAAATTTTACCTGAACTCAAGAAGGTGTACAACGGATATCTCGCTCCAAGGGGCCTTCAATTCTACTACTTCGACCCGTTTTCCGAAAGACCATTCGCATCGAAGAACACTGAGTTCAACTTTTCCGGGTGGGACTACATAACGAGTGACTTCTACTGCATAGGGATAGAAAAAGTCCCGACAGAGGAAAACATCCTCAAATGCATAATTGCGACTATAAATAAGTCCATAGAGATGAGGGATAAGTACGACGCGAGGGGGGTCTTCTACGGCGAGATGAGTCACCCAGCAGGCACTTCAAGCGATGTGTTCGATCTGTTCTTCAGGGAGAATTATGGAAAAGTGGATGGGTGGTTCCTCTGGTCCCTGAATGATTATTCGAACGACTGCAAGAAAGTGGCGAAGGATTACTTCACGAGAAGACACGACATATCCAACACGTCGCTCAAGGATGTCGAGATATTTGATCCCACAGACGTCGCATCACGGATCCCTGAAGCGAAAGAACTCGTCTTCAGGGAAGATTTCGGGGGAATGGGATTCGAGTCGAAGAACGGGACGAAAGGATACAAATTCGAAGTGCAGGGCACGAATTACACCGTGAAGGTGAAGTTCAGGATCATCGATGGAGGCGCATTGATATTCTTCGAGAGAAATTCGGACATGTACGAGATCCAGATAATCGAAGCCTCGCGAATAGCAATATATAAGAGCGGGCAGGAAGGACATTTTATCATAGCAGAACCCCGCAGGGAGATCAGGCCGAACAGAAGTTATCTCCTCGAGATTTCCAGGAACGGAAACGATTTCGCCATTTATCTCGATGGTGAACTCGTCCACGCGTTTTCGGATCCAAACCCCCTGAAGGGCTCGTTTGACCTCACCAGCTATTACAAGGAACCTGTTGACAACAGCTGTGTGATTTACGAAGAGGTCGCCGTCCTGAAGTAGCTCTGAAGGGAAAGATGCGGGGGGTGGGATTTGAACCCACGCAGCCACTAAGGCACAGGATCTTAAGTCCTGCCCCTTTGACCTGGCTCGGGCACCCCCGCAATAAAGAGTTGAAAAATAGGATTAATAAAGGTTGAGCATGCTTTGTAACCATGTACGAGAAGGTCATCTTGAGCTTTATAAGAAAGGACGAAGAACCCTACGGAGCTAGGATCGCTAGGGAGTTGAGGATAAGTAAGGGGACGGTTTATAGGTGGTTGAAACGCTTGGAAGAGGAGGGGCTGTTGAAGAGGGAGAGAAAAGGAAGGGTAAAGGTGGCAAGGCTCAAGGAACCCCTATCTAAGTTCGTTTGAAGGTCTCTTTCAACAGGAGGGCATCCCCTTCTATGTTCGGACTCTCCGATATGACTATCCCTTCTATCTTGAACTCCTTCCATACTTTTAAGAGGTCCTTATACCTCAAATCAGAATCCTCTAAGTTCAGGTGATTCCTCTCCCCCTTCTCGCTGTAATTTATCCCCGACATGTGGATGTGCATGTTCTTTAAGACTTCCCTTCCCAACCCCTTTTCCAATTTAGAGAGGACTTCTCTCCACTCCTCGATGCTGTTGTACTTCCCGTTGTACCTCGCGTGAAGGTGGGCGAAGTCGATACACGGGAGGACTCCTTCTAACTCTTGACTTAGCCTGATCAACTCGTCAAGATCCCCGAATTGGGTGGGCTTCCCCGTCAACTCTGGCCTCACCCATATCTTCACCCCTTCCTCTTCTAGCCTCTTCAAGACATCTTTAAGGTTCTCTTTCACGATCTCGTAGACCTTCTCTTTTTTCATGTCCATGTAATACCCCGAATGGAAGGTTATCGAAGTCCCTCCGGCTATGTAGGCTATCACCGCTGTCTGGTAGATGTTCAGCTTGCTCTTCTCCACCTTGGCCTTCTCCTTGGAGTTGAGGTTGATGTAGTAGGGCCCGTGGGCCGTCAGGGCCACCTTGTTCTCCTCTGCTACCTTCCTCACCTCCTCCGCCATCTCCTTTCCCATCTTGACCCCCCTGACGAACTCTATCTCCATGGCGTCCAACCCTAATTCCCTCACCCTCTTAACCCCCTCTATGGTGGAACGTTTCTTGGTGCTCAAGGGGACGCCCGCTGTGCCGAAGAGCAACATGAAAGAATGTGGGTAGAAGAGGATAATAAAACTTTCCTCATCCCCTCACTCTAAATCCCAGCTTCCTCGCGTATTCCAATGCCTCCTCGTACTCCTTCCAAGTTATCCTCCTGTCTATGTCCTTGAACTTCATCGCCTTGTATTCAGGTCTGTATTGTCCCATGACGTTCAGATAAACATCGGTCCCGAGGTTGTCCGCTATCCAATCCAGGACAGGCTTCGTGCAGCATTCCAAGTGATTTGGGAGCACCAGATGCCTTATCATCAACTCTCCCTGTTTCTGGGCGAGCTTGTGATTCCTTGAGACGACCTTGAAGTAGTTCGGGACGTTACTTAATCTCAAAGCACATTCGTCGTTCCCATACTTAAAATCTGGGAGATAGATATCTATAACCCCGTCCAAAATCTTCATGCATTTCCTGGTCATGTAGAAGTTGGAGTTCCAGATGATGGGAATGGGAACCCTCACGTGCTTCAGGACTTCTAAGATGTACAACAAGCTGGGGGTGGGCTCCCCTCCCACCCAGTTCACGTTCTTGGCCCCGTTCTCATAAGCCCCTTCTATTATCCTCGCTATGACCTCTGGTTCTATCACTTCTCCTCTCTCCGGGAACTGGCTTATGTCCCAGTTCTGGCAATAAACGCAGTTGAAGTTACATCCAGAGAAGAAGATGGTGAAGCTCGGGATTATCTCGGGCTCCTCTCCGTAGTGAAAGAAGTAAGTGGATATCCTGGCCTCCTTCACGCCGCAGAACCCCACCTCTCCCTCCAACCGATTGACCCCACACTTTCTCTCACACAGCTCACACTTTTCCATGAGCTCCCTAGCTAGAGCTATCTTCTCCTCCATATCCGCCTCCAGGAATTTTGGCCTCATGAGTTCCTAAAGAACCACTTAAAAGATAAAGGTTACTTGACCTTCAGGAACGTTTCCGCTACCCTCTTGATCAACATCGTGGCTAGGCCCCAGGCGAAGGGCAACC
Organism: Nanobdellota archaeon; assembly: GCA_003660925.1. Taxonomy (GTDB): domain Archaea; phylum Nanobdellota; class Nanobdellia; order B33-G15; family B33-G15; genus B33-G15. Next base: position 5,404 of record QMVD01000003.1, on the reverse strand, counting down.
AAATAGGGATGCCTAAAAAAGACGGGTTGGTATACTTCCAAGCACCGAAATGAATGCACACGATCTCCCCGATCGGTCCCACCACGGCACCGCTGAGGAAGAAATAGAAGTCGTCCTTCCTGTGCCAGAATTTAATTCCAACGGACCATCCCATGATCAAGAGGAGGGTGAGAAGGATGTTGTCCAAGTAGAAGAGGGATATGAAGAGCATCCCGAAGCAGAAGAGGAGCACCTCGAGCAGGAGCTCCCTCCGTACCCTCTTCGTGAAGCGCATGTTGTTACTATCCTCTTGACCTTTTTAACTTTTCCAGGTTCGAAAAGTTTAATAAGGGTGAAAGATGAACTTTCAGCATGAAGGGTGGTGGCCGGGTACTCTGAAAAACTTTTTAATAGTTCTACTCGTTCTGATGCCATGTTCCAGCCCAAGATAAAGGAGAAGGTCTGGTCAGTGGATATAGAAAAAGGGATGATAGAACTTTGGATGAAGGAAGGGTGGTACGAGTTCGAGGAGAAGGAACCCATCTTCGTCATAGATACCCCTCCCCCTTACCCCGGTCCCTTTTGGCATATAGGCGCGGCCATAAGCTATGCTCAGCAAGATATCATAGCTAGGAGTAGGAGGATGAAGGGCTACAACGTGTTATATCCCATAGGGATAGATAGGAACGGGATCCCGGTGGAATGGTACGTAGAGAAGTACGAAGGGATAGACATGTGGAAATATCCTAGGGAGAAGTTCGTCGAGTTATGTAGGACCGCTCTGGATAAGTATGATGATAACATGGCCAACATCATGAGGAGGTTGATGTTATCAGGAGACATAGATCACAGATATAGGACCGACCTAGACGAATACAGGGCCTTGACCCAAGCCACTTTCATAGAACTGTGGAAGAGGGGGCTGATATACGAGGCGAACAGGCCGAATAACTGGTGCCCTCGTTGTAGGACCACCATCGCGGATGCAGAGGTGGAATACAAGACAGAGAAGGGGAAGCTCTACTACATAAAGTTCCCCTTAAAGAAAGGGGGTCACGTCCTAATAGCCACCACGAGACCGGAGTTGATAGCAGGATGTGATTTGGTCCTCGTTCATCCCGAGGATGATAGGTATAAGGACTTGATAGGGAAAAAAGTCATCCTCCCCATTTACGGGAGGGAAGTCAAGATAGCTGCTGATAAAGAGGTGGACCCTGAGTTCGGGACGGGCATGGAGATGGTCTGTAGCTATGGGGATTCGGTGGACGTGAGGCTCTTCAGGAAGTGGAGGCTCAAGGAGAGGAAGGTTTTAGACATCGACGGGAAATTAACGGAAGAAGCAGGGAAATACGCGGGGCTGAGCGTGAAGGAGGCGAGGGAGAAGATCGTCGAGGACCTGAGGAAGGAAGGTCTGTTGGAGAAGGTGGAAGAGATAGAGCATAAAGTCCCCATACACGATAAGTGCAAGAGTGAGATCGAGATAATCTCCATGCCTGAATATTACCTGAAACAAGTAGAGTTCGTGGAGGAGTTGAAGAAGATAGCTGATGAAATGAAGTGGTACCCGAAGAAGCACAAGCAGAGATTGCTGGATTGGTTGAATTCCATAACAATGGATTGGCCCATAAGCAGGAGGAGATATTATGGGACGGAGATCCCCTTGTGGTATTGCAAGAAATGTGGTTACATCCACGTCCCTAAGCCCGGGAGGTATTATAAGCCTTGGAAGGAGAAGCCTGGGATCAAGTGCCCGAAGTGTGGGTCGGAAGATTGGAAGGGGGAGGAGAGAACCCTTGATACCTGGATGGACTCGAGCATCTCCGTGCTCTACATAACTGGATACAAAAAGGATGAGGAGAAGTTCAAGCGAACCTTCTTAAAGGGGGAGAAGCTGAGGCCTCAGGGGACAGACATCATAAGGACTTGGTTGTACTACTCCTTGTTAAGGGTCTACCAGCTGACGGGAAAGAGGGCCTTCGAGCACGTGTGGATAAATGGAATGGGTTTGGACGAGAAGGGGAGGAAGATGAGCAAGAGCTTGGGGAACGTCATCTATCCCGAGGAGATCTTGGACGAATATGGAGGGGATGCGTTGAGGTTTTACAGCGTCATGGAAGGGGCAGTGGGGGATGACTATAGGATATCCAAGGAGAGGATAGAAGGGGCCTTCAAGTCCTTGACGAAGTTGCTGAACATAGCCAGGTACGTCTCCATGTTTCCTCAGGTGGAGGAGGTAGAGTTGGAGGAAACGGATAAGTGGATACTCTCTGAATTGAACGAGGCCAAGGAGAGGATGTTAAAAGCTTATGACGAATTCGACCCTCATAAAGGGATCCACCACCTGAGGAAGTTCACTCACGAATTATTTGCCTCTCATTACATAGAGATGACCAAGGAAAGGGCGAGGGAGAACGATGAGAAGGCGAAGGCTGTGTGGTACACCTTGCATCAAGTCCTAAAGGATGTTTTAAGGCTCCTCGCTCCAATAGTCCCGGCCATAACCGATTACATCTGGAGGAGCTTATACGAAGGGAGCGTCCACAAGGAGAAGTTCCCGAAGGTTGATAGGAAGTACGAGAAATACAGGAAATACACCGAAAGGATTGTGGGGTTTAACGAGAAGATTTGGAAGGAGAAGAAGGAGAGGGGATTGTCCTTGAAGAGCGAGATAAAGACGGAGGTTCCGAAGGAGTTGAAGCCTTTTGAAGGAGACTTAAGGAGGATGCACAACATCAAGTGAGGAGAAGGGGTTCTACCACCTTCCTACGTGATTTCTCAATGAGGTTGAGGACGGTCCTGATGGTGGAGTAGCCCACGTTCAGGCTCCTCACCACCTTCTTCTTGGTTATGGCTTTCCTCCCCAACATGCCCATCTCCTCCAAATACAAGCATATACAAGTCGCTGCTCTCACAGTCGGTTTGTATCTCTTTAATAAGGATTCGTGCTCCCTATAAACGCGCATGATTCCCTCTTTGAAGGAAGAAGGGAGGCCGAGCAGGTGCAATGCCCTTTCCACGTAATTATCCACACTTGAAGAAGGGACCCTCCCGTAGAGCCTCTTGATGACCTTCGTGACCCCTCCCCTCGAGATTCCTAATGCTGAGACCACATCTTCTAGGGAAACCGCCTCCCCCTCGCTCACTAGTACCTCTAAAGTAGCCGCTGCCAGGGTATACCTCTTCGGCACACCTTTATTGCAGATCCTCTCGTATTCTCGCAGGATCTTCCGCTTGTACTTCTTGAAAGGCGTCCCATCTATTATCTTGCTGAGCTCTTTTCTCCTCTCCTCCCACCACATGATAGAATGCTGAAACCAGGGAGTTTAAACCTTTTCCCAACCTTGAAGAGATGAGAAGTGCACTTACAATCGGAACAGCCAAACCCTCTTACTGCCTCGTATTTCTCTCCCAACTTCCTCGCCAGGAGACACTCCCATTCCCTCCTTTCCTCCTTCCAGAACACCTTCAAGACCTTTACATGAGGATTAGAAAGGAGGTGATCTATGTGCCAGAACCTCCTTTTCCTCCTCTTCAGGTGTCTCTCCACCCTCTTCTCCAAGCTGTTTTGGGCAGAACCGACATAGGCATACGTTCCCTTTCTGAAGTCTATTGTCCCGAGCTTCCCTATCCTTATCCTTAGGTCTTTCTTCACTTCGATTAATAACACGTAGATGCCCCTCATCTCATGAACCCCGGGATGATCTCGTCCAGGAGGAGAACGGATAGTTCCCTTTTACCCCCATCAAAAGGTGTGACCCCCTCGTGGGTCACTATTAGGCCAGAAATCCTGTCAACGAGGAACCCAGCCTCTTTTCTCGAGACGTCATGGGAGATCACTACATCGCACTTCGACTCCTTCATCAACAGCCTCGCCCTCTCTTCCAAGACCTTCTCATCAGGAGTCAGTTCTGCCTTGAAGGCTACCAGAATTATATCAGGTGATATGCGCTTCACGCTCCTTATGATCTTCGGGGTCGGCACGAGCCTCACCACGATCTCCTTCTCCTCCCTAGTGCTCAACTTCCTAGAATAAGAGGAGCTGGGTTTATAGTCGGCCACTGCTGCTGCGGAGAAGAAGATGTCGAACTTCCCCTCCCTCAGGAGCTCCTCGACTTTCTTCTTCATCTCTTCAGTGGTCTCTACCCTGTAAAGCTTTACCTCGTTTGGAGGTGAGAGAGGGGTGTGGCCTAAAACCAGGTTGACTTCTCCTCCCCTCTTCAAGACTTCCTCTGAGAAGATGATGCCCATCCTCCCACTGCTCCTGTTCGAAATGACCCTGATGGGATCTATGTATTCTATGGTGGGGCCAGCCGTCACTAGAAACCTTTTCCCATCGTATCGCATGATTTGAAGGGAAGTGGTGGATTTAATTTTTTGCCCCCGCCGGGATTTGAACCCGGGTCTCGAGCTCGAGAGGCTCGCATCCTTGACCGGACTAGACGACGGGGGCAATTTTAACCGGGCAAGGATGTTTAAAATCTTTTCCAAAAAGGTAATCTAGGAACTTTATTTGGGGAAGCGTGGGACCTAACCCAAATGATTTAAATCCCGACTTCTTGGGAAAGGGCATGAGGAAGGAGGAACTGAGGGGGATAGCTGCCATCGTGGGGACAGTGGTGGGGGCGGGAACTCTTGGGATCCCCTACGTCTTCGCCCAATCAGGTTTTTTGACAGGGCTCTTGACCCTCATCATCGTGGGGTTCATGAGCACCTTGGTGATGCTGTACACCGCGGAGATCGTGCTCAGGACGAGGGAGATAAGACAAATGCCAGGGCTAGCGGGAAAATACCTCGGGAAGCGTGGGAAGCACTTCATGCTCGCCTTACAGGTCATTGGGATCTATGGAGCTCTCATGGCCTACCTCGCTGGAATAGGTGTGTCCTTTCGGGACATCCTGGGAGGAGATAGCTTGCTCTACTCCACTATATTCTTGATCTTCGCCTTTCCGGTGGTGTACAAGGGGCTGAGGATGATAGAAGAGGTGGAAGGCTTTCTCCTCGTGATAAAGGTGCTCCTTATCTCCATCCTTTGCCTCCTCTTGTTGCCTGAAATCAAGCTGGAAAACCTCTCTCAGTTCGACCTGAGGCTCTGGCTCTATCCATATGGGGTCTTGATGTTCGCCTGGAGCGGTTACACGGTGATACCAAACCTGGAAAGGATCATGGAGAAGGACAAGAAGAGGATGAAGAAGGTGATCCTACTCGCCATGTTCTTCTGCTTCCTCATTTATTTTGGCTTTGCCCTGGCGTTCGTGGGTGCCCTAGATGGGGAGGTGGAAGAAATAGCCACGGAAAGTATGAAGGGGGATATCTTGGCGAGCCTCTTCGCCATCTTCCTCCTTTCCACCCCGTTTTTGATCCTCTCCTGGGTCTTGAAGGACATCTTCAAGTACGATTACAAAGTGCCAGAGTTCCCCTCTTCCTT
>QMVD01000002.1 GCA_003660925.1 Nanobdellota archaeon | reverse complement strand
TCGGGATGCTAGGGCTATGAGGATAAGGAGGGTGATCCTGGAGAACATAAGGTCTCACAAGTACACGGAGGTGTGCTTCGACGATGGGATAACCGTGATCTCGGGGAGGACGGGGTCAGGGAAATCGAGCATCCTCATGGCGATAGAGTATGCCTTGTTCGGGTCAGAGTCTAGGATCCCAAAGGAGCTCCTCCTGAGGAGGAGGGAACTGAGGGGGAGGGTCGTGTTAGATGTGGAGCATGGTGGGCACTTGATTACCATAGAAAGGGTCTTCGTGAGGGAAGGGAAGAGCATCCTCTCCAAGGGGTTCTCCTTCAGAGTGGACGGGGTGGAGAGGTTGGGGATGAAGAGAGAGATGGACTTGAATCACCAGATAGCCCTTTCCCTCGGATTCCCGGAAAGGGCAAGGGACCTGTTCGAGACCACCATTTACACGAAGCAGGACGAGATAAGGAAATTGTTGACGATGAGCAAGATGGAGAGGCAGAAGTACATAGATGAGATCCTCCAGTTATCCAAATATGAGTTGGTTTGGGAGAACATGAGGGAAGTTCTCAGGGACTTGGAGAGGGACGTGAGCGAGATCGAAGGGGAGTTGAAGGAAGAACCCTTCTTGAGAGAGGAGATGAGAAAAACGGAGGAGGAGAGCGAAAGGGTGAGGAAAGAGCTTCGCGAGCTCCAGGAAGAGGAGAAGGAGAGTGAGAAGAAGTACGTGGAAATCGGTGAGAGATTCAGGAGAGCCAGAGAGAAGTTAGATGCTCTAGAGGAGAAGAGGAGGAGATATGAGAACGCCAAGAGTTTAGTGGAGGGCAAGGAAAAAGAGCTGAGATGTCTGGAGGAGGAGATCCTCCAACTCAAGAAGGAAATAGATGGGATGAAGGTCGAGGAAATCGATTACGACGAAATCCTAAGGGAATACACGAGCCTCAAGGAGAAAGTGAACGGATATGAGGAGAGGTTGAGGGAACTGGAAAGGGAATATGAGGAGGTCCTGAGCATGAAAGCTGGGGCAAGGTGCCCCTTCTGTAAACAGGAGATCTCTGAGGAACACATGGGAAGGATAAGGGAAGAGTACGAGAAGAAAAGGGATGGATTGAGGAAGGAGAAGGAGGAGAAGGAGCGCGCGCTGGTGGAGATGGGAAGGAAACTGGAGAGGGCTAGGGAAGCCAGGGAGAAACAAAAGGCAAGGGAGAAGAAGATGGATGAGCTCGGGTTCAAGGAGGGAAAGGTCAAGGAGTTGAGGTCTGAGATAGATTCTTTAAAGGAAGAGATAAAGGAGCCATTCGATTACGAACTCCTCGAGAAGGTCAAGAAGGAGTATGAAATGTTGTTGGAGGAGAAGGAGAAGGTCGGGAGGGAATACGAGAGGTTAAAGGAGAGGATGACTGGTCTGAAGGAGAGGTTATTGGAGTTAGAGAATCGAGCGAAGAGGTTAGGGGAGAGGTTGAGAGAACTGGAGAGGTCAAAGGAAAGGTTGGGGAAGCTAAAAGAAGTATTGATGCTCCTCTCGAGGCTGAGGGAAGATATAAGGAGTATAAGGAGCATCGTGAGGAACATCTTCCTCGGGGACTTCAGGGCAGAGTTTCAGAAGAGGTTTGAGGAGATAAGGAGGACGGGAGAGTACATAGTGGACGTCAAGGACGATTACGAGCCGGTGGCGTACACGGCGGAGGGGGAGGAGGTCCCCATAGCCTCTTTATCTGGAGGAGAAAAGACGAGCGTCGCCCTCGCTTACAGGCTCGCCCTTTCTGACATAGCGGCCCAACTCGGAGGGATCATGAGGTCGGAGGTGTTGTTGTTGGACGAACCCACAACTGGATTCGATGAGGAGGACATAAAAGCGCTGCCCGAGGTCTTGAGGAACATAAGACACATCCCACAGATCATCATAGTGACCCACGAGGCCTCGTTAAAAGAGGCAGCGGACCATAAGTTCGAGGTCGAGAAGGTGAAAGGCGTCTCTACTGTTTCTTGACCTCTTTCCCCTTTCCCCTCGGGATGACCTTCATCTTCCGCCCCTCGAAATCTTCCTTGATCCCCACTAGCTCGTAGAGGAGGATCGCTATGGCTGCCACCTCAGAATGGGGTTGATTCCCTATGGCTAAGTTGTAATCTGCCATTTCGTAAAGGTCCGGGGGCACTTTCTCCGAGCCAACGACCACAACTAAGTTCTTCCCCTTCAATTCCCCCAACTTCTTCTCGAAGGGGAGGCCGTACATGGTGAGGTGAACTATCTCGTATCCTTCTTTCTTCTTCTCCTTCAAGAATTTCCTCCAGTTCCTCTCGTACGAGATGCGGAAGGGTCCTCCCCACCTCTTGACGACGTCCCTCAAACTCTTCAGCACGTTCTCGTCCCTCTCGCCTGATAACACGATTCCATCCGCCCCAAAGGCCCTCGCCACTAATCCGCAGTGGGTAGTCATGCGCTTGTCCCTCTTCCTTCGATGCCCCAGCCTCAAGACCAAGATCATGGAATGAAATTAAAAGCCACCATTAATAACTCTAACCATGTATTGGACGGAGACCAAAGGGATAGGTGGGAAGATAAAGCGAAGACCAGAGGACTTCATCGTCGAGGAGATAAAGGACGGGAGGGTCTGGAAGATAGGCTATTCGCCACTCGAGAGGATCTCTGACCTGTTCGTGAGAGGAGAGGGAGAACACGTACACGCCACTTTGGTGAAGAGGAATAGGAACACGTTGGACGTCCTCAGAGAGATCGCCAAGAAGTTGGGGATCGCAGTGAGATACTTGGGATATGCTGGGTTGAAGGACAAGAGGGCGCTGACCGCTCAGAGGATCTCGATTCCCAGGAAGTACTTCAAGAAGGTGAAGTTAAAGGACGCCTTCCTCAAGAACTTCTCTCATGAGAGAAGGAAGATAAGGATAGGTAGTTTGGCCGGAAACAGGTTCACGGTGATCATCAGGGGAATCAGGAGGAAAAAGCCCTTATTTGAGTTCATGAGGTATGAGAGACTTCCGAATCTCTTTGGAGAGCAGAGGTTCGGGGGAAACGAGAGCATGGGCTTAAAACTGTTGAGGGGAGAGGTAAAAAGGAGGAGATTGCCCATGGAAAGGATGTACGTGGATGCTTATCAGGCTTGGGTGTTCAACAGAGTCTTGAACAAGTTGGGCTGGGATGCTCCGAGGTACATTGCCCTCCCGGGATACAAGAGGTGGGATGAATACACCTTAGAAGAACTGAGAAAGGATGGCGTGAAACCTGAGGATTTCAGGAGGTTCAAGGCGAGGGGTGATTGGAGGAGGTCCTTCTTCAAGCCAAGATGGTTGGGTTATAAGTTCTTCGATGGGGACCTCTTATTGAGGTTTGAGTTACCGAAGGGGAGCTATGCGACCGTCTTGCTAAGGGAGTTGATGAAAAGTGGATAAGAAGATATTCATCCCTATTTTCCTGCTCTTTTCCCTTAATGCGCTCAGCAACTTGAACGTCATGTGGGATGAGGCCATCTACCTGATGAACGCGAGGTACTTCTCCGGTCAAAGGGTGTTCGTGGAGCTCATAAGACCTCCCCTCCTCTCCTTTCTCCTCATCCCATTTCAGCACTCCCTGATCGCTTCCAGGCTCGTCTACTCCTTGTTCGCCCTCTCCTGTTCTTTCTTAGCATACGAGATAGCTGAGTTCTACGGGAAGGAGAAGCAAGGGCTCTTAGCCGCTAGCTTGATCGCGGTGAACCCTTTGTTTTTCGTCTGGTCCCACAACATCTACACGGAAATACCTTCCACAGCGCTTGCCCTCGCGAGCGTCCTCTTCCTCCTTCGTTATTTGAAAGGAAAGGAGAAAATCCACCTTCACTTGGCCCTCTTCCTCGCCTCGCTTTCCTTCCTCACGAGGTATGTTATGGGGATCCTCCTCGTCTCTGAACTTTTGGTTCTGTTCGCGAAGAAAAAGTTCGGAAAAGATGTCTTCCTCGGGCTGTTCCTCGCTTCCATCCCTATCCTCATCTGGCTCGGTTATAACCACGCGGAGACAGGCGACCCCTTTTATTCCTTCAAGTGGGGTCTCTACTGGGGAGGTTATCACCCCTCTGACCCATTAACTTACCTCAAATCCCTCCACCGCATCTTTTCTCTTCAACTGCTCTTGTTGCCCCTCGCGTTCAGGAAGGAGAACAGGAGTAGGATCCTGCTCGTGACCTTCGTCCTCCTCTTCTTAACATCCCATCAATTGTTCTCTCACAAGGAAGAGAGATACCTATTACCTATCATCCCTTTCGTGTTGTTGCTCTCTTCCTTCGGCCTGAAGGAGAGGCAAGTGAAGTACGCCTACCTCTTGGTGTTCCTCTGTCTCGTCTTAGATTTCATCTATTTCGAACCCATAAATTGCGGGAAAGATGCCTTCTCCAAGGTAGGAGAGTTGGAGGGAAGGGTGTTGTCAACGGGTTGGCCTTTGACCGCTTATTACTCCGACGTCCCAGTCAAGGCCTTCCCACCAGACCCCCAAGATTTAAATGAGTTCATCGAGGAGTATAACATAACCTATATAGTGACCTCAGATGTTTATGGTTGGCCAGACTACGCAAAAAGACCGTTCGAGTACGAGCTGGTGGGAAATTACTCGGACCTCTGCAAGCAGGTCTGGGTCTATAAGGTGAGCTGATGGAAGTGCAATACATCATCCTCTTTATCCTCTATTATTTCATGATATTCTCTAGCATCTTTTGGCTCCTCGTTTATTATAAGTACAGGAAAAACATGAAAGATCCTAAACCTAAGAGATTCCCGAAGGTAAGCATCATCATACCTGTCTGGAACGGAGAAGACGTGATCGAGAGGGCCATAGAATCTTGCTTGGAGCTTAACTACCCGAAGAAGGAGATAATTGTGGTGAATGATGGTTCCACGGACAACACCAGGAAGGTATGTGAGAAGTACGCGGAAAAGGGCCTCATAAAACTCATAAACAAGGAAAATGGGGGGAAGGCCTCAGCGTTGAACGTGGGGTTAAAACATGCTACTGGAGAGTTAGTGGCGTGTTTAGACGCAGACTCCTACTTTACCAAAGATGCATTGTTGTACATGGTCGGTTACTTCGAAGACGAAAAGGTGGCGGCAGTCACACCGGCCATGAAGGTGATAAGCGACAAAACGATCTGGCAGAAGATTCAACTCATAGAATACCTTTTCTCCATATACCTCAGGAAGCTCTTCGCCATCCTAGGTTGTCAGTACGTTACTCCTGGTCCTGGTTCTGTGTACAGAAAAGAGGTCTTGGTGAAACTAGGGGGGTTCGATGAAGGCAATATAACTGAAGACATGGAGATAGCGTTCAGGATAAGGAGTAGGGGTTACAAGATAGAAAACTCTAAGAATGCTATCACCTACACGGAAGCGCCAGCGAAGCTTAAGGAGTTGATAAAACAAAGGACGAGATGGTACGCTGGTTACTTAGAGAACGTGGCCAAGTACAAGACGATGCTCTTCAACCCTGAATATGGCATCTTAGGTCTCTTCCTCCTCCCAACCAACTTCATTTGGATCTTCGCTTTGTTCTACATCTTCTTCCTCTTTCTCAAGGACCTCGCCAGGTCGGTGTTCGATCAGATAAGTTGGTTGTACTCCATAAACTTCGACGTGTGGCCCTACATAAGAAACGCTGAATTTCGATTCGAACCCCTCTATTGGACGAACCCGTTATTTGGTTTTGGCCTCTTATTCACCCTACTCAGTATGCTCATCATCTACCTATCTTACAGGATGTCTGGGGAAAAGATAGAGAGGAAATACGTCCCTCATTTCGTGGCCTACTTTTTCGTCTATTTCAGCCTGATGTCCCTCTTCTATCTTTTTGCCATAATTTATAAAGCAGTAAGGCGTGGTGGTACGCGATGGAGAGGGGAGGAGATGTAGAGGTTTTCCTTTTCGCTTTGATAATCTCTAGTTTCTTATTCTTCGCTGGCTTGATCATAGGCCTGAACTTCGGGGAACAGAAAATGAGCGAGTTCGAGCAGAAACTCAAAGAATCTACTGAGGAGATAGTTAGTTTGAACGTGATCTTGAGCATGTCAGAGTCCCTAAACAGAAGCGCTTCATGTGATTTGTTGAGAAGGGTTGCCTCTAACTTGGGAGACATGGCGGAAGAGCTAGGGAAGAAAGTGACCCTGATGGAGTTAGAGGGAAAGATCATGACTGAGGAATACATGAGGATGAAGGCGGAATACATGAAATTTTTAATAAATGACATGATGGTCCTCTCAAAAGTGAAACACCAGTGTAATGCCAACTATACTATCATCGTTTACTTCTATTCCAACAAGTACTGCGACAACTGTAAGGAACAGGGTTACGTTCTTGATTATTATAAGTTGCTCCACAAGGAGTCCCTTCTGATCTTCGCCATAGACAGTGACATAAACGTAACCCTAGTGAACGCGTTGTTGAGTGCCTATGATGTCAGAACATACCCCACCATCATCGTGGATGGGAGCAAGTATGAAGGTTTCCTCTCGAAGGATGAATTTGGAGAGGTCCTGTGCGAGAAATCTAAGGTTTGCTCTTGATGATAGGAATGAGGAAGTAACACCTGCCTTCTTCAAAGTGAGGACACACCGTTCCATTCGTGTAGCATTTGCAGACACATTCTGATTCTAAGTCTTCCAGCTTCACTCTCTGATAAAAGCACTCGCACCTCACCACATAGCTCTTCTCCTCCTGCAATTCCAAGGTCAAGTTCTCCCCATAGGCCTCGCAGTAAGCGTTCTTCTCCTCCAAAACCTCTTTCCACATGAGGAAGATGTAGGTCTTGATTATCACGAAACCGAGGAGTATGGAGAAGCCGAAGAAGAGAAGGAGTTTGTGCTCGAGTTTCATGGTCGTAAAGGGGAGAAGTCGTATTTAAACTTAGTAGGTTGGAAAAGACAATAAAAGAAAAGGATGGAGGTTTACTCCACTACCGTGGCACTAGTGTAGTCATCCACATTCAAGCCGCTCGCGTCCAATATGATCTTGTCCTTGCCAGTCCAGTTGTCTCCGAGTACTGTTCCGCCGAAGAGCAACTCCTTGGCCAAGAGCCTGGCTGCGATCCTCGTCTGGTCTGCCTCGTAACCGGCGACCACTAATGCTGTGTTGCCGTCAAAGGCATTCTCGATCAGGTCTATGATGGCCTTGCCAGTGTAATTCCCGCTCCTCCACTCGTCCAAGGTCAGAGTCTTGTTTCCGAGGCTAGCCACCAACGAGTTGATGGCTGGTCCTCCCACCAGGATGACTGGCTTGTCCACGGTGCTCAACTCGCTGTCCAAGTACGCGAACTCTGGAGAGATCTTATTTACGACCTCTCCGCCCCCTGCTACGACCTTCGCCCCTATATCTTCGCTGTATTCTCCGACGTTCACTGTGAACTGAGATGGCGCCTTTCTACCGAGAGAGATCACGAGCACTCTTTGGTTCTCAGGCACCCCAACTGATACGATACCTGTACTGCCGTAGGAAGTCTTGCTTCCCCACTTGGAGTAAAGAGTCTCTCCCATCGCCATTTTCTTGGTCCCGACATAGACCTCTCTGTCACCGAGGTCTATCGTGATGTCCTCATCACCAGCGTCATTTATAGTCACTGTCTTGGTGGCATTCGTGTAAGTCAGGTTGTAGGCAGCTCCATTGAACTTGGGCGGCCTCAGTGAATTGGTGTCAATGGTCACGTTCCATACTGTTAAGTTGAGTTCCTTTGGAGTGAAGTCTGGCTCCATGTCTATTCTGTACCACACGTCGCTGACGTTGAAGTAGGCGTATGGCGTGCCAGAGGTTATGTTTATGTAGCTGTACGTTGGTGTTGACTCTCCCGCCTTTGTGATGTTTATGTGGGCATAGCTGCCACCTGATATGTCGAATACTTCAAACACCCAGCTGCTTCCCTGCAGGTTTATGTATGCAGACCTGTTTGAGACAGGGCTCCCGGACGGGTACTCTGTCCAGTCGGTCACGGTGTAACTATCCAAGTCAATCATGACCGTCTCGTCGTTGTTGTCCACATAGAGTATTTCCCATATGGATGAACCATCAAAGTCGTCCTTTACTTGAATCGTCGTCTCACCGCCATCATCTAAGATCTTGAAGCCATCGTGGTATAAATACCAGTAGTTGTTCGGTCCTGCCACCTCTGAGTTAGGAGTAAGTCCCTCTAAGGTCGTGGTGTTGGGATACTCTGGATAGTAAAGCCTTGACTTCAAGGCGATCCAGTTAACACCATCATCAGTAGCGCTCAGATCAACTTCCCACTTATCGCCATACTCCGTGGTTGTGTTCCCGTCCTTCAGGGTTACCGCGCTCGCCCTTATCTCAAGTTCGACCGTTCCCTCTTGCTTCGTGATGCTGTAGTGGAACGACTTCACTTTCACGTTCTTAATGCCTATGGTCTCATTGGAGTACTCCTCGTTCTGAGCGAACCAGTCCTCTTTCACTATGTTGCCGTTCTCGTCCTTTATCACTAAGTAAACTTCATTGAGTACAGAGTCTATGTCAGTTGCTGTTATGGTCGCTTGTCCTACAGTGACCTCCTCTCCGAGCTTCAGCGTGGTCTCCTCTATCTGGCCGAGGATGACCTCCGTTGAACTCGAGGACACCAATTCATAGGTGTCTCCCAACCAAGAAATCCCTGACGTTCCCTCAGGGACGGTTTGGTTGAAGGTCACGTTGTAGATGATACCATAGCCATAGAATATCAGGTTACCCTTGGCGTCTGTCTGACCGGTTCCATCCGTGATGCCCAGTTTCTCTTCTTCCTTGAGGTACACTATAGTGCCGTTCCCGTAGTCCTTGGTTACGGTCTTGTTCTCCAACCAGTCGAAACCATCAGTCGCTGGTGTGAAAGTCACACCATTCAAGACACTCTTTATCCCTGCTCCATCAGTTAGGCTACCAGAGGTCAGGACCCCTGCGGTCGTGTTCTTCTCGAATGTCACTACCCCTGCCCCGCCGCTGGTCGCTTTTTGCGCGAAAGCGGCCGCGAGCTCTATCGCTGCAACCACATCAGAGATCCCTGCATTTGCTCCCACTACCACATAAGCGTCAAAGATTCCATTGGTTATGAATGGACTTGGCAAGTCACTCAAAGCTGCCATTGCTCCTCCAACTGTCGCACCGACCATGGCTGCCGAACCGGCTAGTGCCACAATCTTTTTCACAAATTTTTTTGCCTTCATGTTTTTTCACCCTTCCTCCTATAGGAGGTACGTTTCTTACTAGATTTCATTGGTTTTTAAATGTTTTTCTAACCAGAATTAGACTTTTTCCCGCGTTTTTTACGCTTTTCATTTTTATCATTTTTTTGTTGTAAAATTTGTCTCAACCTATCCGAAAGGATTTTAGTACTTGCACTGAAAGCCCTAATCCCCTCCTCATACTCTTGAATTCTCGTGATCAAGTCGTTCACGCCGGATTGGAAATCTGCCACTTCAAAGTTAAGATTTTCTTCTTCGAGGATTTCTATATTCACTGGGACGTAATCAAGGATGAACGATACTAAATCGGTGAAATCCTTCACTTCTGTTTCTACTTCCATCAGCACGGAGTAGAAACTCCTGCCTACTTTTTTAGGCTCGAATAATTGGGAAGAATACACCTTCCTTTCTCTCTTGATCTTCTCCAACTTCTTTTCCATGACTTCCTTAACGAACTCTCTGGGCTTCCCGAGCACATTAAGCATGCATCTTATTTTCATGTCCTCCACACCACGTAAAGCAACACCAAAGCTGAGAACACTATGAGGGCCCTGCTTAAATCCTTTTCTCCGATCGCGAAGGCGCCCGTGACCTCTCTCCTCGGATAGACCCTCCTGCTCTCGGTGATCCCTCGGTACGAGACTACCAAATAACCAGCTGTCCTGTTGAAAAGCACTTCTTCACTAGAGTTGGGTGAGAGCCTCACTTTCCTCTCCCTGGAATTAAATATCACCTCATAACTTTCATTGCAAGTCCCCTGGTTCTCCAGGAGAACTCCAACCACTCCTTCTTTGAATATGAACTTATGAGATGGTTTGTTGTAACAGCTCACGTTCACCCACAAAGAGTCCGTATACCTCGTGTCGTTCACCCTCATCCTGACCTTGAAGAGGAACCTCCCTTGCTTCAGGAACTCGTTGGACAATCTTCCAACGAATGTGGCATTGGCACCCACATGCACCAAGTGGTAATCCCACGGCTTAGATCTCGTCACATGAGAACCATTGTGATAGGAAAAGGAATACACTTTCGCGTTGATGGGCTTCTCCGTTGGGTTCGATATCAAATAGGTCACGTTAAAGGGTTGATATTGTTTCAACGCGGTCGGCATCTCTAGGATCTCGATTTCGGGTTCCCTCACGATCTTGGTCACGTTTCTCTCCACGATTTTCGTTCTCGTCCTCGTGATCACCTTCTCTACGTAGTTCTTCAAGAGGAGATAATTGTCCTCGCCCGAATACCCATCCACGTAGTCATACTTCCCCGTGTTCTTCAGCCTCCCGCATATCTTGTACATACCAGGCTCCTCGTCCAAGTACATGGAGAATTCGCCTTCTCCACTAATCCTTTCCTCCCACAACAGTTCACCGGGACAAGTATCATGGTAGTAAGGACAACTAATGCCTTCATCCGTGATCGAACACCTGACGAGGAACACTTGAAGGACGTCACTTCCATTCACCAGCTCATATCTCACCCGCACCTCTCCGAAGCTCTCGTGAGGGCGAACGCTTACATATATGTACTGGGCCTTGGAGATGGAAAAAAGCATCAAAACACAAAGTACTGCTT
Source organism: Nanobdellota archaeon (assembly GCA_003660925.1). GTDB lineage: Archaea > Nanobdellota > Nanobdellia > B33-G15 > B33-G15 > B33-G15. The sequence goes on along the minus strand of QMVD01000002.1, from coordinate 14,114 downwards.
TGCTCCGCACTTTGGGCACCTCTTCTCATGGGTCAACACATTCCTCAAGACGTAGAAACCTCTTCTTTCCACCAGTAACTCTCCGCACTTCCAGCAGTAGGTGTTCTCCCCTTCATGAGGCACGTTTCCCAAGTAGACATATTTTAACCCCTCTTCCTTGGCAATTTCCCTTGCTCTTTCCAAGGTCTCCACAGGAGTGATGGGTTTGTCCCCCATCTTGTAGTGTGGATAAAACCTAGAGAAGTGAAGAGGCGTCTCACTGCCCACATTCTTCTTTATCCACTTCACCATCTCCCTTATCATATCCGGGTCATCGTTCAATCCGGGAATGATGAGATTTGTGAGCTCTACCCATATGCCTAACTTCTTGTAGAGCTTTATGGACTTCAAGACGGGCTTCAGTGGGGCGGAAACCACCTTCAGGTAAAAATCTTCATCAAAAGCCTTGAGGTCTATATTTGCTCCATCCAAGAACTTGGATATCTTCCTCAAGGGCCTTGGGTTTGTGAAGCCATTGGTCACGAAGACGTTTACTAACCCTACCTCATGAGCGAGCTTCGAGATGTCGTAGGCATACTCGTAGAAGACGGTGGGCTCTGTGTAAGTGTGGGCTATGCCCCTCGTCCCCCTAGCTAGCTCCACCATCCTCTCCGGCGAGACGTAGGGGACGTTGAAGTCCTCCGGGCTCGCCTGGCTTATCTCCCAATTCTGACAGAACTTACAAGCGAAGTTGCAACCAACGGTTGAATAGGAAAGGAAGTCCGTCCCTGGATAGAAGTGGAAGAGGGGTTTCTTCTCTATTGGGTCTATGGCTATGCTCACGGGCCTCCCGTAAACGAGGGAGAAGAGTTTACCCTCCCTGTTCTCCCTCACCCTACAAAAACCCCTCTTTCCCTCGGCTATCACGCAACCCCTCGGGCAGAGAGTGCACTTCACCTTTCCGTTCAGCTTTCGATAAAAGAGGGCTTCCATCCTCACCGCCTTATGACGAACATGTGGATGTTTGGTGAGTTGGACCGGGCGAATTCCATGTACCTTATGGTGAAATCCTCATCAAGGGCGTTTATGGAATCTATCAAGCTCCCGGTCCCGTTGGTGAGCCGGATGGGGATGGTGGTGGACTTGCAATCTATGGGGAGACATATCATTGTCCCCTTTTCTATTTGATCGGGTTTGAGATCCACACAGGCCTGTATCCTGTTGGACATGAAATCTTTCTCCTCTATGGTTAGGGCGACGATGTTCTCGCTTGGCGCGCTCGTGCCGGCCGCTCTCTGGAACAAACATAAGCAATACTTGCCTGCACACCTCTCGTATTCCTTGCGAAGGGGGTAGAAGCACCCCGTTTGGTTGAGGATTTCCAAGTTGTTCATACAATCCCCTGAACCGTAGATCTGAATTATTGAATAACCCCTCGGCAATTTGAAGTCCCAGAACTCCGAATAATGTCCTGGTTCACAAGCGAAATTCACTTTCTTGCTCAAGGAGTAGAACATGGAGGAAACATCCTGAGGAAGGGGAAGGAGGGAAGGAAGAAGTGTCACTAGGAAGAGGATGATCATGCCCGTGATTATCAGCTCTCTGAGGAAAGGGAGTATCATGTCACCGCCACCGTTACCGAGTTTCCTATGCGGCTCAGCTTCAGGGTGAAGGTGGCCGTTCCAGGGATGTCAGCGTAAAGGATGGGAAAGTTGTCGCAGATTTCCACGCACTCCTCTGCCTTCGCTGAAAGGTAAGTGGGGACGGACTCACACATGATGCTGTTGATTCTATCCATGTCCATGAACTCCTCCCAGAAGGATTGGAGCTCTCCCTGGGGGTCGTCAGTATCTAAATAGAAAAAGACATTCGACATGTTCCTCAAATTCGCGTAACTCGATGGAATCCCCTGTCCCTCTTCATACGTCCCGAAGCACACGCAATAACCCTCGCAGATGGGGTCCCCAAGGAGTTTGTTGTTCACGTACAAGGCCACCAAATCTCTCCTACAATCCTCATCGCAGAAGATCTGGATGAAGAATCCATCTTCCGTCAGGGTAAGTGAAGCCAACATGTCTTGTTGGGAGGTATAAACCACGTTCACGATTTTCGAGAAAGGTCCTGCTTGGCTCTCCACCTTCAAGATGTGAACGCTGAAGAGAAAGGGTATGAGTATGTCCGCGAACGTCAATGCTATGACCCCTGCTACAGCTAGGAGCATCCCTATGAAGAGGATAGTGAAGCTGGTCACTCCCTTCATGGCGTTCCCCAAGACGCGTTCTTGCTCATGTTCTGGAGGAGGCCGGGTATCCAAGAGACGTTCCTGTTGAACAAGGTGAATAACAAAATGAGGACGGCGAAAGCGAGGGCTATAGCGACTATGGTCTGGAGCCCGACCCTTACCATGGTAATATCTTCGGGAGACTTATATTTAAAGATGTGGAATAGTTGGAGAGTTGGCTTGCCGGCCCGACGAATTGTTGGTAGATGAAGGCCAAGACTAAGACCAGGACTATGAGGGCGACGGCTATCACGATTATGGTCTCAACTCCGAGTTGTATCGCTCCTCTCACGGGCACTCCACCTTTAAATCGTGCGTCGACCCGTTCTCATCGTAGGCATAACAATCGACGCCATAGTTTTCGCAGTCATTCTTACAATAAGGGGTAGCGGATATATCTGAAAAGCCATTGGATTGGATGCAATACCTCTCACATGCATCCACCATACTCTCCGAGGGATGAAACAAATTGAACCTTTCCCCTAACCCGCCTATGTTGAGGACTATCGTCCCCACGAGAAGAAAAAGAAGAAGACCTAAAGCCACAACTACTATCGTGCTCATCGGGAGCTCCTGTGCCCTCATGTTCAAGTGAAAGTGCAACTTCCCCCACAACAGCTGCTATCTACGGTTACCGTCTTCCCATCGATCGTGTGAGCTGTACAAGTGATCACATGATAGCAGTGCTTGCCACCGTAGGTAGACGTGCAGAACGAACTTCCCTGTGCTGCTGTTGTGAAAGTGCTCTGCGTGTACTTGTTGTCCAAGTTCTGGCAAGCGAGCTGACACTGTTGGATGAACGTCTCATTCCCCGTGCCAGTGATCCCCAACATGCTCCTGAACATGTTCCCGATGGAAGGGACGAACGCTGCGGCTAGTAAGACCAAGACTAACAGAGCGAGAGCCCCCAAGACAATAGTATTCAAGGGTAAACCCTGGGCTTTCATGAGAGAAAGAGGTATGCTTTTTATATAAATTTATTGGAGAGAGACGTTCAAGCTCTGATTCAACATGTTGATCAACCTGGGGGCACCGAAGAAGATCATGTAGAAGAGTAGGACTGACAACCCTAGGATTAGAGGGATGATGTACTTCAAGGCGATGCTCACCGCCCCCTTACTGGAAGAGCCAGGAGAAGGTGAGGGTTTCCTTGAGTTGGTCAAGCCATTCCCCTCCCTTTTGTGATAGGAAGATGAGCACGAGGACGAAGACTATCAAGGTGAAGATGGCGAGCAAGAGCTTCAAGGTCTCGCTCATCACGACCCCTCTCATGCTCTTACATCCCCCTCCTCTTATTTAAATCTATTCTTGGTAGAAGCAGATCAACAGAGTGTCCCTACAAGCCACGAGGTCGGCTTCTGAGAAGGTCTGTCTTATATTGGTGGAGATGCAATTCTCGCAGGAGAGGAGGGAGGAATAAGCACTCGTGCCGAACTGCCATAAGGCCGTGGAGATGACGAAGAAGAAGGGGCCTGTCGTGTAAGTGAGGGGATTCCCATAAACTTTCTTTCCTCCAGAGATGAGGGAGTAAGTCTTAAACAAACCCCCAAGGCACTCATCCTCACACATGTCACAGGAGTCGACAAAAGTTAACACGCCACACTCTGGGGGGAGATACCTTATGCCCTCGTGCTTCCCCGTCCCACTGAAGGAATCTAAGAATTCGATGAAGATCCTCACTTTCCCTGTGATGGGATGATTACTCTCGTTCTCCAACACAACGAAAGACTCGCTCGGATCCCTGTAGGTGTATATAGTTTTGATCCCTGGTAGCAAGTAGTCGTAGTAAGTTATCTCCTTTCTACAGCTATCGTTCGTGGGCTGATGAATCAAGCAAAAGTCCGTCTTGTAAAGATGAGTCTTCCCATCCACGACTTCCTCGCAGTACATGCATTCGTACTCCGCCCCGCCATCTCCCCCATAAGATACGCACATGTCCTCGGGGATGGTGGCCTCTCCGTCCAGCTCTCCGAAAGAGATGCATACGTTTCTCAGGAGGACTCCAGAAGAGCAAACCCCTCCCACGGGCTCTCCGAGATAGGTGCTTCCCGCATCCGTCCCGTCGAAACAGCCCTCTTCTAAGAAGGTGGAAAAGTCGTATTGCTCACACGCGAAGTCACTCAAAACGTCAAATATCTCCTCTTCACTCCCTCTTATCCTCTTCAGGGAACCTTCGGAACATTTCGGGGGAACCCCGAAGGCCTCACATATTAATGGGTTTGCCTCGCTCCTCACGCATTGCTCGGGGTGTTCATAATCGCAGACGAACCCTTCAGGACAGGCGTGTTCACAGTCCCTGCAATCCAACCTGGAACTGAACTTGATGGTCTTGAAGAAGTTGGAGAGATCCTCAAAAGTGATCATCTGGTCGCCGAGGTCCGCGTAGATGGAAGAACATGGTCTTGGGTTCTCCCCAGAGAGCCACATCACGTTCCATTCCCCTCCACCATACTGTTGGTAACACCTTCCCGCTTCGAAGGCGATGGTCCTCATGAGGTCCTCCGCCCTCACCTCACCATATCTAATACTAGTAGGGGCGCACCCTATCAGGGGCACGTCGAACCTAGCTATGTCGTATAGGGAGATGACCTCAACGCCGTAGAACTGAAGGGAGAAGGAATGGAGGAAGTGTCTAAACCTTGAAGAGAGGCTACAAACGAAGGAGCTGGAAAAGGAGGAGGAAAGGTAAGTGATTTCCCACCCTAAGAAGATGAGGAAGCCGAGAACTATCAATCCTAAGATCAGGCCCACTATCATGTTACTCAGCCCTTTCATGTTCTCACCAAGCATATGATGATCTTGTCCTCACAACACACCATTGACTTCGTGAGATAGCCGCAGGCAGTGAGGGCAATGTCACAGGCCTCGTCGGTATCTGAAAAAGAGAAGCCCATAGAGGCGAACCAATCGTACAGTTCATCGAGCCAAGATTCCTCCCACTCCTGTTCTTCGGTGAAGGCATCAAAGAAGCCAGAGGCCTGTCCATTGTCCTTAGGCGCATCCCTCTGACTCGGGCTCACATAACAGTAAGTGGCCACTGGGCTCTTATCCTTCCCTGATTCGTACAAAAACCAGTCGCTATAGTAGACGTGGATCGTGCCGTTGAAGTCCCCTAAACTCCCGAACTCCGTCCAATCATTCAAGTTCACGTATTCCGCGATGTCGTCCGTCTTGTTCACGAGGACTGCGGTGAAGTTGTAGGTGTCGTTCAACTCGAGGAAGGCCTCAGTGAGGTTTTTGTCCTCAACCCTCACGATGAAGAGTTCCATGAGCGTGTTCTCCCTCACCAGGGGATCCTCGTCTCCATACCTCAAGATGTTCCAATACGCGAGGATCCTCGTCCCGAGGATGGAGGGAAGGTCCTGAAGCAGTCCTGAGTACTCTATGGTGCGCGGTGTCCAGGCGCTGGAGATGCTTGGGGCATTGGAAGCGATGAAGAGTATTTGGCCTAACAATCCCAGCCAATTTCCCAGGGAGAGGTACGCTCCTTTCAGGAGCTTCACGGGGAAGATCTGAATGGCAAAACCTATCACGTCCGATGGTTGGATGAGCAAGAAGATCACGCTCAGGAAAAGGGCTAGGGCGATCACGGCCACGATGAGCTTGACTATCATCTGCATCAGATTAACCCCCAAAAGGATACGTTAGCGTTCTTCACGACCACCTCATAAAAGGCATAAATGAAGAGGATCAGGATCACTAGGGCTACCAAAAAGAGGAGCCAATCCCTCACCTCCCTTTGGATCATCACCAACAGTCCTCACACCAGGGGCCTTCCCCCTTTTCGCATATCTCATCCCTGTCACACGATTGGACGCAGTCCTCATCATTGCACAAGTCATCGCTCTCCGTACAATCGAAGAGGGTCGCTGGATTATCCTTTGACAAGTCCGAGCAGATCTCGCTCGGGTCTTCCCCTAGGGCGTCTGCATAGGCCTGACAGACATCCGATGCCCTATCAGAGTCATAGCAACAATCAGTGAGCCAGGCTGGATACCTCACTCCTTCCCCATAATCCTTGTAACCCTTCAACGCTTCCGTGTACTTATTCTCGCACAAACCATTGGCCATGTGGGTCCCCATGTAAGAGAAAACGACTAGGAGCACCATCGCCCCCACCATCAGTCCCAGGATGACCTGTAACAAGTTCACTTTCATGCGAACACCTCACTAACCCCAATGGCTAACCTGGCCAGTCCTCCCAAGATCATGGTGATGGCTGAGGTGACTATGGAGTAGATCACTAAGGGGATGAGGATCATTCTGGATATGGTGAAGTCCCTGTAGTACGGATCCCCGGGCCTCTCTATGTTGGATATCATGTAACCGATTATGATGATGATCTCTATGGTGTATAATCCCACCATGAGTTGGAAGAGGTGTAACGGGGTCGTCTGGGTCATGTTGAACAGGCCGCTGACGAAGAAGAGGGAAGGCACACCTTGAGCTCCCCCTGTACCTAAGAGTTGTGCGAGGTTGGTTATCCTCTCCCCTAAGATGGTCAAGACGAGGGTTATAAGGGCTGTCATACCCACGACTATCCCGCTTATGATAGGTCCTAAGAAGACGACTTGGAAGTGCATGGAGGAGAGGACCTCATCTAAGGCGTCCCTGACCTTATCGTCTACGTTCTTTATGTTTCTGAGGTACTTGGAGATGAAAACGAGGGCGACCCCGGCATCCTTCAAGCTCTTCTTAGAAGTATCAACTAGGACCTGCATGGTGCTCCTTATGATTGGAGAAGGGTACATCCACACTGCCCCGTTCTTCTTCTCGAAGAGAGCGTCCCTTATGCTCATGCCTAACCTCTTCACATTGTTCACTACCTTGCCCAGGAAAGCGGCGGTCCTAGAACCCTTCATGGAATCGCTCACCTTGACGAATGCCTGTTCTGGGGGAATGTCTTGCATCAAGATAGTACCCAATTGGAAGGCTGCATGAGCGAAGTCCTCCTCCACGTCCCTGACTTGTTTGAGGAGTTCCACTGCCCTTGCCGTGGATAATTTGGTGTGGACGTAAACGCCAACTCCCAGCCCGAACACTATGGGTATGCTCAGATATACCTGAAGCTCGCTCACGCCTTGAATGAAGGACAAGGCGTAAGTGGAGGGTGCGATGAAGATGAGGGCCACCAAGGCAGCGGGTATGATGGAGGGATACTGCCTCTTACCGAAGAAGAAGTGATGCCTCTTCGGGATGTTGGGGTGCTTACTTATATCGGTGTAGGGGAAGCCAGAGGGTCTGTTCTTGAGCACGTTCTTGGCGAGGAATGCCACGATGAGGGGGAGGATGATGTTATAACCAATTGCGATGCTGAGCACGCTGACGGATTTGGCGAAGAACGTGGAAAGCATGGGAAACATCACCATCCCCAAAACTGGGAGGACTATCCCCAGCATGTAGAGAGTGTTTATGGGATTCCTCAGGGAAGAAGCGTAGTTTATCATGCGCCTGTAAGTCCCGTCGAGTATCCTCTCCACTGCCTCATTTAGGAGAGAAATCCTATTCGCCTCATCGGATTGGTATAGAGTGCTCCTTATGAGGTATATGGCATCCACGAACTCCGGGCTGAACTCCTTCCAGTTCATTACGTAGTGGTTCAACGCGTCGTTTATGTCAGAATATTTTCTTGCCTGGATGTCCCATATGAGTTTGGTGAAATCGTTTGCCAGGGGACCTTCCAGGTTCGAAGCTGCGAACCTAACCGCTTCCTCCAAGTTGGAAGTATGCCTCATGTAAGAAACGATGTACAAAATCGCTAACACTAATTCGTTAGAAGCCCTCACCCTCCTCTGTTCTATGAGAGAGATGGGAAGTTTCCTGATGTAATTGTGGACGAACACAGCTCCCACACCTAACCCGAGGATGACGAAGGGCACAACTCCCGTCAAAAGGTTGAAGAGAAAAGCGATCAGGGCGAGAATTGAGGTGAAAACGACCATAAACAAAAGGGAGAGGAGGGAGAGGGCCCCCACGTCCTCCGGCCTTATCTTCATCCCGGTTATGGAAATCGCGCTCTCCAACCTCTTCCTCTCCCCTTCGTCCAACTTGACCTGAATTATCCTCCCTGCCCATCTACATAACTTCTCGAACTTCTTCATGAACTCTGTCCTCTCGTCCCTCAAGAAGAGCTTGAACTCCCTGCTCACTTCTCCCTCTTTCTTCCCAAGATATTTCTCGAAGAGCTCTTCTACGTCCTTCATTTCCTCACCTTCTTCTTCAACCAAGACTCGAACTCCTCGAGCACCCTTTCACTTTCCGGATACCCCTGTTCCTCCGCCAGTTTGGTGAAGATGTTGTGGAACATGTCATTAGCTATGACCACGAAATCCGCCTCTAAGATGCTTGGGTCCTTTTCCGAGTACTTCACCATGAGTTCCTTTATCTTGGCCCTCAATAAGATGTTGTCCCATATCCTATCCCAGTTCCCTATCCACTCCCTCACCCTCGAACCGACAGCTTTTATCACTTCGCTTTCTCCCTCTAACAAAGCGGGCGTTGGTTCTAGGGTATCTTTCTTCGCATTGTACTCCATCAAGTTCACGAACCCCTTCTCCCTCACGGGGTCCTCTTCCCAATGCTTCCTCACCTCAGTTATGCTCACCACTCTTCTCATTTCCTCTATCATTCCCGGGCTCCTCAGCTTGTTCGCGATGATTATTATGTCCGTGGCCTTGAAACTTGTTCTAGGAACTCCTAAATCATTCACCACCCTGTCGAATACCCCATAGGGACTATCCCCGTGTATGGTGCCCATGACCACGTTTGCTAAAGCACCCACTCTCATCGCTTCGTATAGGGCGACTGCCTCCTTACTCCTCACCTCTCCTATAACCAAACATGAGTCGCCCAACCTCAAGGCGGTCCTTATGCCATCAGAAGCGCTCATCTCCGCCTTCCCACCAGTTATGGCACTCCTCACCTTCATGGAAAGAATGTTAAAGCCCAGATCTTTGAGTTGGGAGACTGGCAATTCCAAAGTGTCCTCCACGGTTATGATCCTGTACTTCCTCATGATCTCCACCATTATGGCGGAGAGGAGGCTCGTCTTCCCAGAACCCCTGGTCCCGCCTATGAGCATGGTGCGCGCGCCGTCCACCAAGAAGGAGATCAGTCCAGCAGCGAGGGGAGAAAGGAACTTGTTCTTCACGAATAAAGGGAGGGTCCACGGCTTAGCCCTATGTCTCCTGAAAGCGAAGGAAAGGCCATGAGGGCTCAAGGGATTTTGGACAGCGGTGGCCCTGGCGAACACTGTTGGAGTTATGATCTCTGTGTCTAATACTGGATTGGCCTCGTCCAATGGCCTCCCCGAGATCATCCTGAACCTGGATGCCCACGCCTCGGCTTCGGTGTAGCTCGGTATGATGTTAGTGAAACATTCACCGTATTTAGCGTGTTTCACGAAAATAGGTTCAGAACCTATGGGCGCGTTTATGTAAACGTCCTCCACCAGTTCGTCTTCCAGCAAGACCTCTACTAAACCAAACCCCACCGTCAACCTCACCAAGATCCTCGCAAGTCTTTCTATTTCCTTATATTTCAAGTTCATCCCCTTACTTTTCGCTAGTTGTTCTAGGAGGTCCCTGCTTATGCTGAAGAAGACGTCCCTCGTTCGCTTGGGATCAACGAACTCCTTCTCCGTCGGCTTGTGTTTGGCCAGGATGTTCCTCGCCTCATCCAGCAAGGCATACTCTGCCTCATCTAACCTGAATTCCGGTGGGATGATGTGGTAGAGGAGTTGTACTTTATTTGGGACTTTTAAGATGGTGACGTCTGACTTGTCGAACTTCCCTATGGTGTAAGAGTCTATCTCCACAGCTTTAGCAGGGGGTTCTGCCATGAGCCTGGTGAGCATGAAATTAGGTTTTATGAGAGGTTCGAAGATATCCCTGTAAATTGACCTATCGCCCACAGAATATCCAGGGATCTTCGGCATGGCCCTCTTTATCAGCTTAGTCCCTTCTAAGGTCTCCACGATATCGTTCAGGACAGAGATGAAGGATTGGAGGTCCCTCTTCTCCCCTGGTGGGGCCAACTCATACCTGGCCTTCTGCCTCCTCAATTCCCTCAATGCCTTAACGTAGGCTCCAACAGGATCTCCCCTTAAAGTGCCCAACACTATGTCCCTAACGATGCTTATCCTCTCCCCCAAAGCGGCTCGATTAAAGGGCGCCAACTTGTTTATGTCCAGCACATTCTTCTCCTTGGTCAATACCTTATAAGTGGTGGCTATCTCTGCCAACATTTCTGCCTGTTCCTTTGGGTAGATGAAGTTCCTGGTGCTGGAAAGGATGATGTTGGTGGGAGTCCCTGCCTCCAGGATGTAGTTGACCACCCTCTCCATGCAGGCGAAGTTGTCCTCTAAGCTCGGATAGAACATGCAACCCACGCAGTTCACGATGAGGTTCTTTTGGTTCCCTTCGATTTCCACGGTGTAAGAACACGGTTTTTTCATGGCTCATCATCGAAAAGTATTAAATGCGCTCAATATGTCTTATACTTAGCGATTTAAAAATTGTGGTGCTTCATGGAAAACCAACAAAATTACATGCAGTTTTTGTACCAGCAAGTCAATCAACTCATGAGCAGGGTGAGATTATTAGAGGAGAGGTACGACCAACTATCTACGAAGATAAAGATCGTGGACGAGAGTTCCTTGAGCAGGTACAAGGAGATGAAAGAAATGATATCGGACTTCAATGCGGACGTTGATGAGTTGAAGAAATTGGTGAAAGAGTTGGAGAATGTGGTAAAAAACATCATAAAAGAGTTGGAGAATGTGGCGAAGGTTCAGGACGTCAAGGTTTTGGAAAGATATATTAACTTGTTAGACCCTACTAGATACTTGACCAAGGAGGAGGCGATTCAGCTGATAAGGAAGGAGATGGGGAGGGTGTGAATGTTTCCTTTCGGAAAGAAAAAAGAGGAGAAGCCCGCTCCCAAGCCAGTTCCCGTAAAAGAGGTCTTAGACCTAAGGAGTAGGGGACTGACTAACGATCAAATCATCAATCAGTTGAGGGCAGAGGGTTATGACTTCGAGAGTATAAGGAACGCCTTGTCTCAGGCCGATTTGAAGACCACTGTCACTCCTCCAGAGACCCCTCCAGCCCTCCCCACACCTCCTGCCCCTGGAACAGAGACCCTTGCCGCTCCCATGGCTCCGACCCTGGAGACAGCCCCTGTTGGGGCCCCCGAGAGGAAGAGCGTGGAGGAAATCGAGAGGATACTCGAACAGATAATCGAAGAAAAGTGGGATGAGGTGGAAGAAAAGCTGTCCGTCCTCGAAAAATGGAAGGCGGAAATCGAGAAGAAAATTGAGAACCTGAACGCGAGGATAGATGACTTCAAATCCAGGATAGATGGGATAGAGGCGAGCATGGCAGCAAAGGTGGAAGAATACGGTAAGGCCATGCAGGATGTGAACGTGGAGATTCAAGCCCTTCAAAAGGTGATGGGAAAACTCATCCCCACCCTAAGTGAAAGCATAAAAGAGTTGAAAGAAGTCGTCAAGAGCAAGAAGTGACCTACTTCTTCGGGACCGTTAGGAGATAAATTCCTATAGAGATTATGGCCAAGAAAATGATGGTACCGAGCACTTTAGGATTGAATATGCGTTGAGATGCTTCCCGCATGACTAAAGTTTGGCTCTCGTTAGTCACGTTCGCGTAGGGAGAGAAAAGATGACCGAATTGTTGACCGATGACGTAAAAGGTGATGATGACTGACAAAACGAGTAGAAACACTGTCACTTCTGGTCTTTTAGTAAAGGCAAAGATGTCTTCTGCCTTGGCTCCGAGGAGCATGAAGACCAAGGCTGCCCCGAAGAGGATGACTACGAAGGCCACGAAGAAAGGGATCAAAGCGTAGACGAAGTCCACAAACCCAGGCACCATCATGCTCAAGAAAGCTACTGCCAGGGCTACGGCGGCGTTAAGATCTGCTTTGTCCCCGAGAAGTTTGGTCCTCTGAAGGAAACCCAAGACTAAGACGAAGATCAAAAGGGGGACCATCAAGTACTGGAATCCGAAGTACCTGAAGACCCCAACTGCTTCCATGAAGGTCTCAGCCATCTCTCATCACTTCTTGAAGGCGTAGGCGAGCAACCCTATGATGATCCCCAATGCTATGATGGCTCCCCAGTCCTCCTTAGTTATGCTCACACCAGTCACTCCTGGAACTCCTGAGAACGCGCTCCAAAGGACGTAGGCAAAACCTATGATGCTTATGATGATCACTAACCACTTGTAGTTCTCGAAGTTCTCCGAAAGGAAGGAGAACACCATGACTAAAGTGAGAAGGGCTACCAAGAACATCCCTAAGTTCGGCGCCATCTTGGAGATGATTATGGTTGCAAAAGCGGAACTGGCGGTGAAGTAGGCAAAAACGAGGGCTATGATCGCGTTGATCCCCTTCCCTTTCTCCTCCAACTCCTCCCCGAAAAGCTTCACCTTACTTAGCAATGCGTAAACGAGGGCAAAAATGAGTAAAAAAGTGGACCAGAAGTACTCTGGTTGTATGCCTGCTGGCGTCAGGACCTGGAAGCCCTGCCATATAGCGTTGAGCCACTCCATCACTACCATTGCTCATCCCTCCTTCTTTCCTCCCTCCTTCGGCTTGGCTATGTAAAGTATGAGGCCGAAGACGATGAAGATGGCTATGAGAGCTCCCCAGTCAGCTGTGGTCATGCCACCAAAGGTCCCTGTGCCGAATATGTTGAATCCTAGCAAAGGAGGTAGGACGAAGATGAACGCTATCAGGACCACTGCGGTCCCTCCCCACCTTAACAAATTGCTCTTGGAGAACTCCTCCGCCTTTCCCCAGAAGAGCCCTATGAGCAACAAGAACGACACGAACAACACTGAAAGCAGTCCTACCCATGGAAGGAACCCTGAAAGGACCCCTAAAACCCACGAGGTCCCTATCACTATCATGCCTATGACGAAGGCGATGGTAGCATTGATGTCGTGTCTTTCCTCGAAGAGCTTCGTCTTTTCCAGGATCCCGTAGACGATAGCGAAGATCAGTAGAAATGGTAGGAGCACGTCGAAGAAGCCCATTTGTTGTAAGCTCTCTACAACTCCCGTAAAAAGGCCATCAGCCATGCTTTTCTCTACGCAAGAGAAGTATAAAAAGTTAACGACTAAAGTTTCTCGATAACCTTATTGAGGAGTCTTTGGAGGACTACTGCTTCTTCTCTGAGTTTTTCATACCTATCCATAAATTTCTTGAAGTAGTCATAGTAGCCCCAATCCTTGAGTTTTTGTATGAAGTTTTCGTCTCTCGCGTTGATTGGGATGTTTTCCTTAGCAAGTCCTTTTTTCAGATCAGAAAGAACTTTTGAGGCCATGTAGTGTTTTGCCTCTTCCGTTATCTTTTTAGATTCTTTTATGAACCAGTCTACCGCACGGTAAAATTGTTGTTCATCGCCGGTCCAAACATTTTTTTCTCTAACGATCTCGTACAAGTCTTTGTACAAGACTTCTAAAGTTATCTTTATCTGCTCAATCGGTCCGATAACATACCTCTCAAACTCTTTTTCAGGATTCTTTTTTTTCAAGAACCTGGCAAGAAAACTTGGCACACTATGCAGTGCTTCCTTTGAAATGATGCCCCTGATCTTCTTCAGCCCCTTCTCGACTTTTTCAGCTTCTTTTTCCACCTTTTTTTCTTCTTTCTCTTCCTTCTTCTCTTCCTCCTTAGCCTCTTCCTTAACCTTCTCCACCCAAGGGAGGATCCGTTTGAAGATGTAATCCTCTTTCCTCGCCAACCTCTCGAAGTGTTCGACATAACGATCTAAATTCAACCAGATATCCATCTCGTGGGCAATGGAGGCGTATAGCTTGTCTATCATCTT
>QMVD01000001.1 GCA_003660925.1 Nanobdellota archaeon | reverse complement strand
GTTCTCATAAAGGTAATAAACCCCCTCCGCTTAGATTTCTTCATGTTCCAACTCCTGCTGGGTGTGGTAATTGGGATGGTGCTCTCCTTTCTCCTCCTCAAGTTCCTGATCTTCCCCTACTGGCAGCTTAAGTTCGAGCAAAAGATAAGGAGGGACGCCCTGGAGAGGAGTAGAGTGGTCTTGAAGGGGAAGATAAGCGAGCAAATCGCCCCTTTACTCCCAGAATTCGAGTACAAGCCATCTGATGCCAGGTTCTTGGGGAGCCCCATAGATTACATAGTGTTCGACGGTTACTCGGGTGAAGGAGACGTGGACATAATCTTCTTGGAAGTGAAGCACGGCAGTTCCAAGCTCACCAAGGATGAGGAGAGGATAAAGAGAGCGGTGGAGAGGAAGAGGGTGAGATGGAAACTCGTAAAGCTGCCTTAGACCCTTATCCTTGAATCATCGATGGAGGTCCCCTTTCTTTTCGCGAAGCTCACGATCACCTTGAACAGTTTTTCAGAAGCTCGGTAAACTTCCTCGTGATCCAGAGAAACGAGCCCCGCTACTACTCTGATCAACTCATCGTAATCTTCTGGACGCTCCTTGAACTCTTTGTCGAAAACCCGCTTTCCTGACTCGAAGTGAGTGCGGTTAATTAACGCCAAGAAACTGGCCACGTTTTGGGCAAGTACTCTCGCCTGTAACAACACGATTTCCTTCCTCTTATTGATGAAAGCGTTCTTCACGGAGAGAAAGGACTCATAGATGTGTTCCAGCGCATTAGTCGCCCCTTCCTTGAAATCTTCTTCCTTCAAACTCTCGCGTTCTTTTTTGAGCCCCTCGAAAACGCCCTCGGGATCGAACAGAGGGAGCACGTGGAGGAAGGTGCCCACTTCAATGGGCCACTTGAACCACATGTTTCTGATGCACTTTTTCGCCTCCTCGGGGGTCCAAAACTCCACGAGGATCGGGAGCCCTTTGTAGATGAAAAAGCGATCGTAAATTTTCTTACCCTTCCTTCTGACTATTGCTAACATGTCCAAATCCGAGTATTCCGTATCCTCCCCTCTCGCCACGGAACCGCACACTCCGATAGCTAACACGATATCACCATACTTCTTTAGAACATCCTCAGCGACTTCTTCCGCGATTTTCAATCTTTCCTGCCTCTTCATAAGTTCAAGGGAGGATAGACAAATTTATTAATTGTGGCCGAGCTGATAGAACATGGGTAGGTGGTTCTCCCTCTTGTCCTTTCTCTTCCTCGTCTCGACATCTTTTGCCATGAGCGTTCAAGTTCCAGAACTAGTCACGCTCGGGAAGCAGATATCCATAAAGGTGAGCTCTCCGGAAGGGGCCCTCCTCGTCCTGGAAGCTCGCTCCAAGGGAGGAGAACTAGTGCTCCAATATTCAAAAAACGTTCAAGGAGACGAGGAAATCTCGTTGGAGAACAACCTTTCTTTAGAGGCTTACTCCTTCTCTTTGCAACTAATTCCCAAGACAGGAACTCCTTTCTTGAAGGCGTGGACCCTTGAAGTGAGGGCACCTCATCCGGATTTGCCCTTGATAGAGCTCTCCCAAGAGGATTGCGAGAGCTTCCTGTATGAAAGTGAGTTCAACGACGGGAACGCGAGCTTGGATGCCATCTCCCGGATATGTTACTTCTTAGGCAATGAAAGCTTGAGGAAAGGAAGGCTCCTTACCCTGAAGAGCGAATACGACAAAGTGTATAGGTGCATGGCCATTTTCTTGGAGGAAGAGATCATTCCCTTCCGCGTGTTGGAGGAGAAGTGCCTCGAGTTGGTGGCGAGACAGGACGAGTGCCTTCCAGTTGAAATTCCAGACCCGGAGGGTTGTGATGGTTACTTGGAACCAGAGTTCGACGCGGACGGATGCTTGATTGGTTACTCCTGTGCTCATCCTCCAGAAGGGAAGGGATTCCCCTTCGAGGGCTCTTGTTATTGGGATTATGACAAGGCGGATGGGTATATCATCATCAACGTCACGTGCAACGTGACCCTCCCAAACCCTTGCTATGAGCTCAACCTCACCTTAGAGGAATTGGATTGTCCTGAGTGTTATGAGGTTAGACTCACCTATAACAGGACATCAGACGTGTGCATCCAAGTGATAGAGGAGAGGAGCGTGAGCGCGACTTTTAACATAACAGACATTCCTTTCGTGCCTACTTATCTGCTCTTACCCCTCCAGGAATCTTGGAGGCTCGGGTCCTTGAAGCCCGTTTACATCGATCCCCTCTACATAGAATGCTTGGAAGTAGAGGGGATGGAGGAGTCGTTTCAGGATTTGGCCTCCAGGTTCAGGGAATTGGTGAGGTGGAGGAGAGAGGCCTTCTGGAAGGCGTCCTCCCTCAATGAGAGCCAATTCCAGGAAGTGTTGGAGAACATGACCTATTACTGGATGAGATATAAGCCATACCTGAACGAAAGTTGTGTCAGGGAGAAGATGAGGGCGAGATACTTGGCTCAAGAGGAACCCGAAAGCCTGGTGGAGAGGGTGAGGGAAGAAAGAGGGGAGGCATGGGAGGAGTATCTGAGAGAGGCCATGTCCCTCCCAGAGGTTAAGACCCAAGTGGTGAACACCTTGAAGGGGAACCTCACTCTCCTAGAGAGAGCCCTTTCTGAAGAGACGTTCCTGCAAGATGTGGAGGTCAGGAGGGAACTCATAAGAGGTCTGGTGGAGGAAGGTATCAGAAAATTAATCTCAAGGAAGGAGTTCCTCTTGGACTTCGTTCCAGAAGAACTCAAGGAGGAAGTCTCGGAGTCCGACATCATGGACCTCCTCCCAGTGAACGAAAGTGTGGCAAAGTTGAGGATCACGAGGCCCGTCAAGCTTTTGGGATTATTGCCCATGAAGATGGAGGAGGAGATAGAATTCGACGAGGAGAAAGTTCTTTATAGAAAGAAGCCTTGGTGGTCCTTCTTGGTCTTCGGTTGACTACTCCTCCACAACGCATCCGAGCTCTTCCAACTTCTTGACCGCCTTTTTCAGGTCTTCTTCTTTTACCAGGATGTGATCGGTGGAATAGGCGGAGACAGCGAAGATGCTTATTCCCTCTTCAGCTAAAGCTTGGGAGACTTTTGCCAAGAAACCCACCAACTCGAAGGGCAGGACCATGTCGAAGGTGATGATCCTCCAATCATCTTCCCTTTCTATGACATCTTCCGGGTCAATCTTTGACTCCTCCGCGATGACCGTGATTTCGTTCTTGTCTCGGATTACTGCGAAAGCGTCTCGTATTGGCCTCTTCGACTTGACGATGGAGAACTTTTCCTTCCACACGTAGACCTTTCCGTTCTTGAAATAATCTTCTGGTCTCATAGGGTTAAGGGAGAGCCTTAACTTAAAAAATGCACGTAAAACCTTAAAAAAGGATGACTTCAATGCTTTACCGAGCCCCGGTAGTCTAGCGGCCTAGGATCCAGGCCTGTCGAGCCTGGGACCCGGGTTCAAATCCCGGCCGGGGCGTTTTCTCCGCCGTCAAACGCCCTTTAATTAAATACTCTGCTAGGATATAGTTAAGATGTGAGTGGTCATGAATGTACTTGCGGTTATACAAGTATTTCAAACATATCCACTGCCCGGCAAAAGATAAGAAATAGATTCTTTCTACTTTTCAGCTTCTTTAAACTAACCTTGCTGCGATGACTCTATAATCAGTTCTGACGAGTTTCCTAGTCTTATTCGAAGACTTAAATTTTGACTTAAGACAAATCTATCTGAACTCGTTGAGTGTCCTTTGAGATTTTCTTCCTTTGAGATGATTTACTACTTCATTAATTACCTCCTCAAATGTTTTTCCTGTTCGAGCACCTCCAACTCTTGGGTGGGGTCCTCCCCCATTAAACAATTTTGCCAATTCTCTAACATCATACTCATAAAAAAGACTACGAAAACCTAATAACCCATTGCTATAACCAACATAGATCGCGTTTTCTCTTTCCTTTTCACAAATTTCTGAAATCAATGAAATGTTGTTCCCTTTTAGATCATAAAACTTAACTTTTAAACTCCCAACACTGATTTCTTTCTTCTTGATTTGATCATATAAGCCTTCCAGTTTTTTCCTGTAACTCTCCAAAGCTTTAACGAGTTTTTCATTCGTTTCCAGCATCTTCACGTCGTTTCTGGCTGCTGCTTGAAAAATTATTTGATAAACTGTATTTACAGGATACAATCTGCTCGCAGAATTGATGGCTTTTGCAATTTCAAGTAATTTCGAGTCAAGAGTTGAAGCAAGAGTAGTTTCCCTAATATAGTGTCTTTTTGCCAATTCTTTCATCAATTCTTTGTTATCTTCGATACAATAATCTTGAATTGCCCCTATTCCAGCTACCCAACATCTTTTTTCAAAATAATTCCTGTTAAATTCTCTTGCAATTAACCAGCACAGCCCAGAAGAATTCATGAACTCCATCTTCCACTTGTGTGGATTTAGATCCAAATAATTTTCATGACTGACAGAAAGCATATCATGATGGTCCAGATTAATCACTTTTGTTCCTTGTTTTGCAATTTTCTCAATGAGTCTTTCGTAGGGCTTTACCAATGCGTCCACGATCAGAAAATATGCTGGTTTTAGTCTCAAAACTTCGTTTAAGATCTTGTAGTAACTTCGTGTTTTCGAGGGGTGTAATTTCTTGGTAAGTGAGTCATAGAGGTCAGAATAGATTAGATCTATCAAAGAAACCGAAGTGAGTCCGTCATGGTCGGCGTGAGATAGGATTAGTACATCTTGTGGATGCGCGTCTTCCATGACTTCTTTGCACGTCTTTATTTGCTCTTCCATTGCACTTGCCTCATAAAATTTTTCTTCCTGATTTTTACCAATTCTCTAATCTCTTCCTGTCTCAACTTTCCTTCCAGAAGGTCATAAATCTCAGGTATCCAAAGAAAGAATATATCCCTCGGTTCTTCTGAAATACCTTTTTCCTTTAAAGTGGAACCGTAATTTAGGAAGAGATCCCTAATAACTGAAGTGTTTTTAAGCCAAAGAAAATGATGGTAATCCCGTTCTTTTTTCAATATCCTCCCCACCTCTATCAGGTATTCCAATCTCTCTTTATCCTCTTTTCCAATTTTCTCTGCAATTTTACCTAGAGGTTCAGGTGGTTCGTTTTCAATCCGTTTTGATTCACCTAATAACTTCACGAAGTGAGAGAATATGTCCACATCTCTTATATCCCCATAATAGAAATCTCTGTCCCTTACCCAGTACCATTTCTTCATGAATTCCGTAAAAAGAACATTCTTTTTGAGGTCTTCGAAGACCTTCTTTTTCTCCTCCCCTTTGCCATGAATTAGTTTCTCCAACACTTTGACTGGTATCATGGAAACTAACTTTTGGAAGTCGGAATAAAATTCCACAGAAGGTATGGGCTCCGGTAATTTGGATAATTTTGATAAAAGTTCGAGTGCTTGCTCTCGGGTGTAGTATTTCTCTAAAATTTGTTTAATCAACGGCCAAATTATTTCGTCCCCCCATGCTTGAATTAAAAAAGTTTGAGAGAAAAACGAATTGTGGGCCTTCCACCACTCTATGAAAGCGCCCTCTAACAAATGTTCGAAGTCTTTTACTTCTTCCACTTCATTAATCTCTCGCGTGACCTTGGTGAAGAGATCATATTTTTCATACAGATTTTTCAAGTAAGATTTCCATCTCCTTTCATTGAGAAGCATCGATTTACTTCTTTCCATCACTTCTGATATCTTTTCATATGATATGTAGAGCAGGTGATTCATGACATAGGCGTACATGGGCCCTACATCATCGAAACCTAAAGCGAAAGGGAGCCTTTCAATTGCAGGAATTATGAGCGAGCCCGTGAAGGGCGTGTTTCTGATCTCCGGACGTGGTGCTATGACATTTATTTTATTTGGAGGATTTTCCCATGTTATATCCGAAACCCTTTTGAAAAAAGGTTCTTTTCGCGGGGTTTTGATAGTAGTTATGGGGCAGCGATTTCCGAAGATTGTATATGTGTCTTTTGTTTTTTCTAGGTATGTTGGGATTTCCACATCTTCTTTAGAAAGTATCTTCACCTCACCTTTGATCCCGTCAACCTCGACAATCATACCATCCTGAAGAATTTTAGTAGCTATCTCAGTTCCCACTACTGCTGGAATTTTTAATTCCCTTGCGATTATTGCGGCATGACTACTTAAGCCTCCAGCATCAGTAATAACGGCGCTTGCTTTCCCTAATGCAACTGTCATATCCGGGTTTGTCATAGGGGCAACAATTATGTCTCCTCTTTCGACTCTTTCTAAGTCTTTAAGCTCAAATACTAATTTAGCTTTGCCGATAATCTTCCCTGGGCTTGCTCCTAGTCCCCTAAATTGATAAACTTCTTTTGGACTCAAACTATACGTAATCCTACTAGGAATTTTAAAAATATTACCAACAATAAGTTTACATCTCGGCCAAATCTCGGATACGTCCGGCCGATATCACAGTTTCTTAGAAAGAATACCCTTTTGGAGACGGGAATGATTTCAAGAAGAGAAGTCCCATCTTTTTCCCATATTCCTTTATTGACCGAAACATTTTTAGTAGGTTATGACTAAAAGATGGTGACATGAAGGAGAAGTTACTGATCGGTGTCGCCCACAAGGAAGAGGGGGAACTGGACGAGGTCATCCGTTGGATAAAGGAGCATCGTCCCTCGAGTGTGGGATTGGAGCTACCAGAGGACTACTGGGAGAGAGCTTCCCGTGGCGTGATGACTCTGTTCTTCGGAGAAATAGCTCAGTACTTGAAGGAGGATGGCATAGAGATCATTCTCCTGGAAAACCCGGAGACGTGGGACCGCTGTCACGCGATAGAGTTGGCGAAGGCCGTCAGAGAGGGGAAAATAGGGGAGGAAGATTTAAGAGTGAAGTATAATGATTTGAAGAGGATGGTCAATCCATACTCACCGCCCGAGATGCTATACAGTGCTATTTTATTCATCAAGAGGTGCGAGGAGGCATTTGACATCCTGAGGAGGAGAAAAAGCTTGGAAGAAGTGATGGAATTGTGGGAGGAATGCAACAGGGAGAGGGAGTCCCACATGTTGGAGAAGATCCTCAAGGAGCAACCTGACATGGTCATCATAGGAGGGGCACACGCCGAGAGGTTAAAGGAGCACCTCCCCTCGTACCGACACGTGAGTTTTTGTGGAAGAGTTCCTTACTCCGGCCAGGATTCGTGAGGACACTTCTCCAACTTTTCCCTGATCTTTCTGATCTTTTCCTCATCTTTCTCCCTCCCCAGCATCTCGTAGGCCTTTAACTGTTCTCGGAGAGGGGAGACGGGGATCTCCACCCCTTCCACCTCCACACTTTCGTGGGGGATTACTTTCACGCGCACCCATTTACCACCCATCTTCGCCTCCAGGTCTCCCATGACCTCCACCTTCACCCCTTTGATCTCGAACTCGCTCAGGTAGGACCTGAAGAGCTTGGAACGCTTGAACCTCGCGGGCCCTACTTCATATTCCTTCAATAACTCGGCTATCTTGAACGCTCCCTTTTTGTCGGTGAGGATGTCGATGTCGTGGGATTCGACATCAACCCCTTGTAAGGCCAATGAGGTCCCCCCGACCACCATCCATTTTATCCCTTTGTCATTCAGCTTTCGACCTATCAGCTTCAAAGCTTCGATGACTTCCTTCTTCATCAATGCCCTCATCAACCCAAGCTTTTAACTTTCCCTAAGTTCATGAGACGAGAGACTATTTCCTTCCCCTTTTCCGTCAGGAAATACCTCCTCTTCGACCCGTTCACGTGACCCACCAAACCCATCCCCTCGAGCGTCTTCAAGTAATGAGCGACCCTCCTATTCCCGAAGTGGGCCTTTATCTTCTTGTGGGTCTTACCAGCACCGTACTTCGGGTCGTTCAAGTACAGGAGGATACGCACATATGGTCCCTCCCAGGTGGAGTCACTCACCTCCCCTCCATTTGTCCCTTCGAGCACGGCCTCTATCCCCTTTCTTTCCATTCCTTTCACGAGCCTCTCCAACCACTCCAGATCGGGTTCAAGTCTTTTCCTCTGTCCCCTCCTGTAAGAGATGTAATGGCCGAAGTTCCTGAAACCCTTCTTCCTGGCCCACTCATTTAGGTACGAATATCTCATTTTTCCTACTTAACAATGAAAAAGAATACTTAAAATTTTTCTGAAAAACAATTTAAACAGAGGGACACACCTGATCACGATGAAAATCACCATATGCTCATCGGCTTTTTTCGCGAGGGAGTCCTACGAACTTAAAAAGAAATTGGAAGAGGAGGGTCATGTAGTTTTCATCTATCCCAAAGAAGTTGAGATAAGTGGAAGGTCGGTCCCGATCGAAGAGTTTTATGAAATGAGGAAAAAGGAACTCACAGAGGGGCTTTTGGAAGTGAAAGCCAGGCTGATTGAAGAGCACATCAAGAGAATTGAGAGAAGCGATGCCATACTCGTATTGAACCTCGATAAGAAAGGGAAGGAGGGTTACATAGGTGGAAACACCTTCATGGAAATCGCGATCGCCTTTTACCTCGGTAAAAAGATCTTCCTTTGGAAGGAACCTTCAAAGGACCTGCCTTACTACGAGGAAATAATGACCATGAAACCCATCATCATAAGGGGAGATGTGAAGAAAGTTTATTAGGGGAGAGGAGTTCAA
Organism: Nanobdellota archaeon; assembly: GCA_003660925.1. GTDB lineage: Archaea > Nanobdellota > Nanobdellia > B33-G15 > B33-G15 > B33-G15. Next base: position 36,419 of record QMVD01000001.1, on the reverse strand, counting down.
TCCATAACGATGGAAGAGAAAGTGTATTTCAGGAACAGCGAGGGCTTGAAGCTCGTCGGCATACTGCACGTCCCTAAGTCCAAGAGGGAGGAAGGAGTAATCATATGTCACGGCTTCACGGGGAGCAAGGACAAGAATTTCATCCCGGAGTTGGCCAAGAGTTTGGAAGAAAATGACTTCTTGACGTTGAGGTTTGATTTCTCAGGGAATGGGGAGAGTGAGGGCTCCTTTGAGGACAGGACTTACTTGGATTATGTTGAAGATCTGAAGTCCGCGATCGATTACCTGAGGAACGAAGTCGAGAAGGTCTGTGTGATAGGTCACAGCATGGGAGGAAACATCGCGATACTTGAATATTCGAAGTATAAGAATTTCAATCACCTCGTCTTGTTAGCGCCAGGGATAAAATTGACGAAGAAACTCTTCACGGAGGAAGACATGAAAGAACTAGAACAAAGAGGTTGCATAGAGTTCACGGATTCTTGGGGAGGAAAGAGGAGATTGAGGAGGAAATATTTTGAAGTGAGGAGGAAGTGTGACTTCTTGAAAGAAGCCGAAAATCTGGATGTTCCAACCTTACTCGTAATTGGTGGAAGGGACGGGGTGGTAAGCGTGGAGAAATGCGAGGAATTCTATCGCTTGATCAACGCCCCAAAAAGGTTGGAAATCTTGGAAGGGGAAAATCATGTCTTCCACAACAAAGCAGATAAGCTGTCGAAGATAATCCTCGAGTTCTTGGAAACATTTTAATTCCCTCCAAGCCTTTTAAGGACGTGAAAGCCCTCTCAATAAGGCAACCTTGGGTGGAATTGATCTTAAGGGGGAGGAAGACGATAGAAGTTAGGAAGTGGAATACGAGATTTAGGGGGAGGTTCCTCCTTCACGCGTCCAAGAAGGTAGATGACATTTCCTTCGAAGGGATCGATAAGGATGATCTAGTGAGAGGGGCGATAGTCGGCTCCGCGATCCTCAAGGACGTTATCATCTACAACACCAAGGAGGAGTTCGAGAGGGATTATGAGAAACACCTCTCCAAAAATTTTCCAAAGAGCCCCATGTTCGGCTTCTTGTTAGAAGACGTAAGAAGATTTGAGAGAGCAATTAGGGTTAAGGGAAAATTGGGGTTCTTTGAGGTCTCAGTGGAGGGACTTGAGGGAGAGGAATAACATCACGGAGAGGAAGGCGATGGTCCCTAATTTTCCGCCAAACCCCTGGAAGAAGGGAGTAGAGAGGAGGAAGACAACCCCAACCACGAGGCCTATGAGTAAGTAGTAGAAGGGCTTCCTCACGAACTTGAAGGAGGTCATGCCAGCGAAGGAAGAGGCGAAGGCGACTTCAGAATAGATAGAGACCCCAGGGAAGAAGAGCCTGAGGAACCCTAGGGGGAAACCCACTAAGGCCGAACCTATCACCGCGTCGCTTTTGAACCTTTCCCTTATCTTCTCCCTCACGAGGAAAGTGGCGCTCGTCGCGATCACTGCAGTAACTATAACCCCAAGGATCATCTCTACCTCTAATTCCAAGGGCAGGCTTGGTTCTACTTCCCATATCGTCGGCAAGTTTATGGCTAAGACCCCAAGAAAGGCTATGAATCCAGCTTTTCCACCGAAAGCAGGTATTTGCTTGGAGAAGTAAACCCATATGAATCCTGACACCAAAGAAGCGAGGAGGACGAGAAGGCCCGAAGGAAGTATCTCCACAGAGGACATCCCAATGAACGCGCCACAATAGGCTGGGGCGGAATAAGAAGGGAATAGGAAGCCGAAGATAAATCCAACCAAGGAAGCAGCGAAGACGGAGTTGGTTTCCACCCCAATGGAATAAGTTATCAGCGCCCCAGAGATCAAGAAGAGCGCAGGATAAGCCCTCCTCATCTCTTTTCCTTCACTTCCATCTTTTTTAACATTTCCTCTTCCATAATCATCTCCAAAACATGGTGAATTTTTTCTCAAGAGAAACGCTTTTAAATGGAAGAGGTCCTGTTCGGGCAAGGTGAGAGTTATGGACTGGGAGATGGATGAGGAATTCGACGAGGAAGATTTTGAGGACGAGGACTGGGAAAGGGACGAGGAGTGGGGGGAAGGGGAGGATTGGGAAGAAGAATAAACCTTTAGCTTCCCAGCAATTCTGCTATTTTTTTACCGAATTCGCTGGCTGCAGAAGGCCCGTTCGCAGTCACTATCTTTCCATCTACCACTACGGGTTGTTCCACGTAAGTGGCTCCTTTAGATTCCAAGTTCTTCCTCTCAGAGGGCCAAGACGTCGCCCTTTTTCCATTTAGGACCCCTGCATTCGCCAAGGTGCTTGGGGCTATGCATATCGCTCCTATCACCCTCCCCTTCTCATAGGCAGTCTTGGCTATCTCGTGGGCCGTGGTGTCGTTGAAATAGGTTGATGCTCCGCTCCCTCCCACGAAGATGACAGCATCATAGTCGTCCACGTTCACGTCGCTTATGTCCAAGTCGACTGGCACGGAAGCCCCCAACATCCCAGTAGCAACTTCCACCCCTTTGGAGGCGATCACCACCTTCGCCCCGTATCCCTGGAGTATCTCCTTCGGCCTCATGAGCTCCTCGTCCCTGAAGTTCTCCGGGGCTATTATCATCACGACCTTTTTCCCGGTCAGGTTCATTTCATCACCTCCTTTTTGCACGCATCCCAAGACGAGAAAAAAGACCAATACTGAAAGCCACCTCATGTGGTATTGATTTGGCATTCATCATTTAAATCTCTTTCACATCTATCAGCGTACTCGCAATACTTACACATCCAATTCATCCATAAGACCTTTTTAGCCTCTGGTTCTGGAGGGGTGTCGTTGGTCAGGTGATGATGAAGTTTTTTGAACCTCTCCATGACTTCCTTCGCCTTCTCTTCATCATAAGGGATCGGGAAGGACTTGGTCCTCAGGTCTCTCCTGTCCACGTAGACGAGCATCCCATCGTGAATTCCTTTAGCGTACATGTAGAACTGGATCTGGGCCTCATGATGTTCGCCAGGCTTCTTCACCCTGTCCACGTCCTTGGTAGACTTCACCTCAACTAAGATCTCCTTTCCACTCTCCTTTATCAGCATGAGGTCGTCCACCCTCCCCGAAACCACGAAGTCCTTCATCTCCATCTTGACGGGGACCTCCACCCCAAGCAATTCCACCCCAGGCGTCTTCTCGCTGCTCAGGACCTCCGCGATGAAATCGTGCAGGATCTCCCCCATCTTGAATATCTTCCTGAGTTCTGGCTTCACCTCCATGGGATATTTGTAAGAGTACCATATCTTCCTCAAACACTTCCCCACCTCGGAGGGATAGTAAATGCCTATCTTCTTCCCCTTAGTTTCCTTCATGAGATACTGATCTATGAGCTCGTCGAAGTCCACCATGCCTTGAAGGAGGCTTTAAAATTAAAAACAATTTTGACGAGTTTTCCTTTATTTTTGGCCCAGAAAAGCAAAACATTTAAAAAAGGATGCGAAGTTGAAGTTCTAGATGTTTGAAAAAATTTTTATTTCTGAAGAATTAAAGCAGGTTCGGGCCGGTAGCTCAGAGCCCTTCACAAGCTTTGTGGGGGCGAGCCATTTGGTAGAGCACCCGGCTTTTAACCGGGTGGTCGCGGGTTCAAAGCACCTTCTCGCAGTAGAAGGGGTGGAAGTCCCGCCCGGCCCATTAAGGTGATTCTCATGAAGCACGTGTTGGTCCCAAGTCACAGAATCCTGAGCGAGAAGGAGAAGGAGGAGCTCTTGAAGGGGAAAAACATAAAATTGCATCAACTACCCAAAATACTTATAAACGACCCAGCAATTAAGGAATTGAAGCCAAAGGTAGGAGATGTCGTGGAGATCATCAGGAAGAGCCCGACGAGCGGAGAGACAAAATATTATAGGGTGGTTGTGATTGAATAAAAAATATCAAGAGATATTGCTCGATGCCTACTTTAGGGAGAACTCTCTAGTTCAGCATCAGCTGAATTCCTTCAATCAGTTCGTGGAGCAAGGGATGCAGAAGGTGGTGGATGAGGTCAAAAGCATTTATTCTGACATCATCCCCGAAGGGGTAGGGAGCTTGGAGATAAAGTTTGGGAAGGTGTGGATGGAGAGACCGGTGGTTAGGGAAGCTGATGGGGTCAGGAGGAGGATAACTCCCATGGAGGCGAGGCTCAGAGATCTCACTTACGAAGCTCCAGTGATGCTGGAGATGTGGGTATGTAAGGATGGGGTGGACGAGGAGAAACAGGTAATAAACATAGGGAACGTCCCAGTGATGGTTAAGTCCAAGTACTGCGTGCTTCACGGGAAGAGCAGAGAGGAGTTGATAGAGCTCGGAGAGGATCCGGATGACCCCGGAGGGTATTTCATCATAAATGGAACTGAGAGGGTGTTAGTTTCCGTGGAGGATCTGGCCCCTAACAAGCTCTTCGTGGAGAAAGGGAGTTCCCAATATCCATGGGTCGCTAAGGTCTTCAGCGATGATGGCCAGTACAAGATACCTCACACCATAGAGAAGGCGAGGGACGGGACGATCTACGTCTCTTTCACTAGGATAAACAGGGTTCCCTTTGTGGTCTTGATGAAGGCCTTGGGGATGAAGAGCGAGCAAGAGATCATGGAGGCTGTCTCCCCAGATAAGGACATGGAGGCGGACATGTACATAAACTTCTATCAGACCGCGGAGATAGAGAACTGGGAACAGGCCTTCGATTACATAGGGAAGAAGATGGGCATAACTCAGGAGTTGTTGAGGAAGAAGAGGGCGATAGATACAGTGGATAACTTCTTCCTCCCCCACATAGGGCACGACGAGAGGTCGAGGTTGGAGAAGGCGTACACCTTGGCCAAGTACATCAAGAAGCTCCTCATGGTCTCTTATGGGAAGTTGGGACCGGACGATAAGGATCATTACTCCAACAAGAGGCTTCAACTCGCTGGAGATTTGATGGAGTCCGCCTTCAGGTTCGCCTTCAGGATGTTAGTCGGAGACATAAAGTACAACTTCGAGAGGTTCATAAAGAGGGGGAAGGCTCCCTCTTTGCTGAGGGCGACCAGGGCGAAGTTGTTGACTTCGAGGATAAGGAGCATGCTCGCCACTGGAGAATGGGTGGGAGGGAGACATGGTGTGAGCCAACACTTGGACAGGCAGAACATGTTCGCCACCATCTCCCACTTAAGGAGGGTTGTCTCTCCCCTCAAGATGAGCAGGGAGGCCTTCGAGGCGAGGGACCTGCATCCGACCCATTGGGGAAGGTTATGCGCTGTTGAGACTCCAGAGGGACCACCCATCGGTCTGAGGAAGAACCTCGCCATAATGGCGGAGGCTGCCCCGAGGCCGGATGTTCCCGACGAGAAGTTGGTGAAGGTTCTCAAGGAGATGGGAGTGAGGGTGATCAAATGAGCGACGTGTTCCTCAACGGGAAATTCATAGGGTACCACGAGAATGGGAGGGGGCTAGCGGAGCTCGTGAAGGAGAGGAGGAGGAAGGGGGAGATCCCCTACTACGTGAACGTGTATTACAGCGAAGAGGAAGACACGGTTTACATCTTCTCCAATCACGGCAGGGTGAGGAGACCCCTGATAGTGGTGAAGGACGGAAAGCCCCTCTTGACCGATGAGATGTTGGAGAAGCTGGAGAAGGGAGAGATGAAGTGGAGCGATTTGGTGAGGCAAGGGGTCATCGAATACTTAGACGCTAACGAGGAGGAGAACGCCTACGTTGCCCTCTATCCAGAGGACCTCACGAAGGAACACACTCACTTAGAGATAAGTCCCATGGTGATCTTCGGGACCCAAGCCAACATGCTCCCCTTCGCCCAACACGCACTAAGCCCCAAGGTCCTGATAGGAGCGAAGATGATAAAGCAGGGCATAGCCCTCTACACCAAGAACTTCACCCAAAGGATGGACACCGATTCTTCCCTTCTACACTATCCTCAGAAACCCATAGTTCAGACCCTGATGTACAAATACATAAACTACGACTCTTGTCCTGCTGGCCAGAATGTGGTGATCGCGGTCATGCCCTTCCAAGGATACAACATGGACGACGCCATCGTGATGAACAAATCGAGCACGGAGAGAGGGCTCTTCAGGTCGAGTTATTACAGGCCTTATGTGGCTGAGGAGCTCAGGTACCCTGGAGGTCAAAAGGATCGCATAACCATCCCCGATAAGGACGTGGTTGGCTACAGGACGGAGGAGGAGTATAGGTATTTGGAAGAAGATGGCATAATTTACCCATCTGCTGAAGTAAAGGGAGGGGACGTGCTGATAGGGAAGGTGAGCCCTCCCAGGTTCCTCACGAGCCTAGACGAGTTCACAGCGGGGATAGAGGCGAACAAGGAGACGAGCGAGGCTGTCAGGTTCGGCGAGAAGGGAGTGGTGGAAACAGTCCTCATAACAGAGACCGAAGACGGGAATAAGTACGTCAAGGTGAAGGTGAGGGACTTGAGGCCTCCCGAATTGGGGGATAAGTTCGCCTCCAGGCACGGTCAGAAGGGAGTGATAGGGATGCTAGTCCCCCAGGAGGACATGCCCTTCACCGCCAGTGGAGTGATCCCGGACATAATCTTCAACCCCCACAGCATCCCCTCCAGGATGACCATAAACCACCTCCTGGAGATCCTGGCGGGAAAGGTCGGAGCCTTGGCAGGAAGGTACGTGGATGGGACCCCTTTCGCCGGAGAGAAAGAGTTTGACCTGAGGAAGGAGCTCTTGAAGTTGGGATTCAGGGATGATGGGCTGGAGACCATGTATAATGGTATGACGGGAGAGGAATTCAAGGCCAGGATATTCGTGGGAAACATGTACTACCTGAAGCTGAAGTACATGGTGGCTAATAAGTTGCACGCTCGTTCGAGGGGACCGGTCCAGTTGTTGACGAGGCAACCTACGGAAGGGAGGAGTAAGGAAGGAGGGTTGAGGCTGGGAGAGATGGAGAAGGACTGCTTCATAGCCCATGGCGCGGCATTAGCCTTGAAGGAGAGATTTGATTCAGACAAAGTAGTGGTGCCCGTCTGCAAGAACTGCGGGATAGTGGCGGTTTACAACCGATACAGGGACATAGGGATCTGCCCCATCTGCGGGGAAGAGGCACCCATAACCTTCGTGGAGATGAGCTACGCGTTCAAGCTGCTCTTGGACGAGTTGAAGAGCCTTTGCATTTACCCCAAGCTCATCATCACGCCGAAAGGGTGAGGAAATGAACGAACAGATAATCAAGGACAAGATCGGGGCCATTGAGTTTAGGCTACTCTCTCCTAAACTCATAAAGAAGATGGCAGCCGTTAAGGTCCTCACTCCAGAACTATACGACGCGGATGGTTACCCAATGGATGGGGGACTGATGGACCTGAGGATGGGGGTGATAGACCCTGGATTGAGATGCAGGACTTGCGGCTCTAAGGTTAGGGACTGCCCCGGTCACTTCGGTTACATAGAGCTCGCGAGGCCAGTGATACACGTAGAGTTCGTGGATTACATCTACAACTTCCTCCGAGCTACTTGCAGGAAGTGCGGGAGGATCTTGCTGAGCGAGAAGGAGATAGAGAAGTTCAAGGAGAGGTTAGAGATGGCTTCTAAAGAGGAGAGCTTGGTGAGGAGCAACGTGCTGGACGAGATCCTCAAGAGAGCTAAGGCCACCTCTGTCTGTCCACATTGTGGGGAGAAACAGGGGAAGATAAGGCTCAAGAAGCCCACCACCTTCATAGAGGATGGAGTCAACCTCACACCCATAGATGTGAGGGAAAGGTTGGAGAGGATCCCTGATGATGACCTACCTCTCTTAGGGATGAACCCCCAAGCGGGAAGGCCTGAGTGGATGGTCTTAACCCTCCTTCCCATACCCCCCGTCACTGTGAGGCCCAGCATAACTTTGGAAACTGGGGAGAGGAGCGAGGACGATTTGACCCATAAGTTGGGGGACATCGTGAGGACCAATCAGAGGCTGGCGGAGAACATAATGGCAGGAGCCCCCCAGATAATCATAGATGACCTCTGGGAACTATTACAATACCACGTCACCACTTTCTTCAATAACAGCGTCTCCCAGGTTCCTCCAGCGAGACATAGGAGCGGGAGGATCCTGAAGACCTTGGCCGACAGGATAAGGGGGAAGGAAGGGAGGTTCAGGCACAATCTGGCAGGAAAGAGGGTGGACTTCTCGGCGAGGACCGTCATATCCCCGGATTCTTACATAAAGCCTGATGAGGTGGGAGTCCCTTACGAGGTCGCCATGGAGTTGACCATTCCAGAAAGGGTGACGGAGTGGAACATAGAGTGGCTGAGGAAGTTCGTGGAGAACGGGCCAGATAAATATCCTGGAGCTAACTACGTGATAACTCCTCAAGGGAGGAAGAGGATAACGAAGGAGACTAAGGAAGTCATACTTCAGGAACTCATGCCAGGGCACATAGTGGAGAGGCACCTCTTGGATGGAGACTTGGTTCTCTTCAACAGACAACCCAGCTTGCACAGGATGAATATAATGGCCCACAGGGTGAGGGTTCTTCCTTATAAAACGTTTAGGATAAGCCCTGTGGTGACCGCTCCTTACAACGCGGACTTCGATGGGGACGAGATGAACCTCCATGTCCCTCAAACCGAGGAAGCGAGGGCGGAGGCAGAAGTCCTGATGGAGGTGAAACACCACCTGGTGACTCCGAGATATGGCCTGCCAATAGTGGGAGGAAAACAAGACTACATCTTGGGATGTTACCTCCTCACTTTGGGAAAGAGGAAGTTCCCAAGGAGCTTCGTGGAACAACTCATGTTCTCCATAGGGGTGGAGGAAATCCCGGACAAGAAGGAGTTCACGGGTAAGGAAATATTTTCCATCCTCTTGCCAAAGGACTTCAACTACGTGGAGGACCCGGAGAAGTGCAAGGGATGTAAGCAGAAGGGCTCGGATGCCTGCGTCCTTATAAAGAATGGACAGCTCATATGCGGGGCGGTGACTAAGAAACTCATAGGAGGAGGAAAAGGGAAGTTGTTCCAAGAATATTACAAGTTGTACGGTCCGGAGAAGACCTTGGACCTCATGCATAAAGTGGCTTTGTTGGGCGTTGAGTTCCTCATGCACGAAGGAGCTAGCATCTCCTTGGCGGATACCGACCTGCCCGAAGGCGCCTACGAGAAGATCGTGGAGAGGCTGAAGAAGGCGGAAGAAGAGGTGGAAAAACTCATCAAACTCTACAAGGAGGGGAAGTTGGAACCGTATCCCGGAAGGACCCCGAGAGAGACCTTGGAAGGAGCCATGATGGGGATCTTGAATCAAGCTAGGGACGATACGAGCAAGGTGTTGAGGAAGTACTTGAAGAAGAACACGGGCACCTTTACCATGATAAGGTCGGGGGCAAAGGGTTCAACCCTGAACCTTATCCTGATGGTGGCTTGTCTGGGACAACAGTCCTTGAGGGGGGAGAGGATAAACAGGGGCTTCAAGGAAAGGACCCTTTCCTTGTTTAAGAAGGGAGATATTGGAGTGAGGGCTGGAGGTTTCGTGATGCACGGTTATAAGAAAGGGTTAGATCCCGTGGAGTTCTTCTTCCATGCAGTGGCTGGGAGGGATTCCTTAGTGAACAAGGGAATGAGAACTCCCAAGTCAGGATATCTCCAGAGGAGGTTGGTGAATGCCTTGCAAGACGTGAAAGTGCTATACGACGGGACAGTGAGGGACAGTTCGGGAGTAATAATCCAATTCAAGTACGGGGAGGATGGGATAGATGTGAGCAAGTCCGACCACGGCGATATAGACATCGACATGATCATAGAGAGGGTGATTGGGGTTGGATGACCTGAAGAGAGCGGAACAAGTCCTTCCGAAGAAGTTGTACGAGAAATTACTAGAGAGGCTGAAAAGATACAACATTAAAGGGAAGTTGGCGAACAAAGTGGCGAGGGAAGTGATAAAGGAGTACGAGAGGGTGCAACAGACCCCTGGAGAGGCTGTTGGGGTCGTGACCGCTCAATCCATAGGGGAGCCCGGGACCCAAATGACCCTGAACGTCTTCCACTTCGCTGGGGTGGCTGAGATGAACGTGACCATAGGCCTTCCTAGGGTGATAGAGGTCCTGGATGCCAGGAGGACTCCATCAACCCCAAGCATGACCATTTACTTGAAAAAGGAGTACGCCAAGGACGAGAAGGAAGTGAGGAGGATAGCTGCTGAGCTCATAGAGGTGAAGCTCAACGACCTCATAAGTGATACTGTCATGGACCTCTTGAACACTAGGTTGTTGTTTACTTTAGATAAAGGGGCCTTGAGGAATTATAACGTGAAGCCCAAACAAGTGGAAGAAATGTTGAAGAAAGTTTATAAGAATGCGGACGTCAAGCTCCTGAAGGATGGAAGGATAAGGGTGAAGTTAAAGACGGAGGATGTAGGAGAGATGTACAAACTTAAGAGCAAGGTCTTGGACACCTACATAAAAGGCGTGCCCGGGGTAACCCATGTCTTACCCATTAGGGACAAGAAGGAGTGGATCATAAAGACCGCGGGGACCAACCTGAAGAAAGTCTTGGAGCTCCCTTACGTGGACCCCGAGAGGACAATCTCCAACGACATATTCGAGATCGCTAAAGTCTTGGGAATAGAGGCAGCGAGGAACGCTATAATAAATGAGGTGAAGGAGGTCCTCGACCGCCAAGGGATAGAGGTCGATATACGCCACCTCATGCTCATCGCGGACACCATGACTTTTGATGGTAAGATAAGGGGGATAACTAGGTACGGAATCACCTCTCAGAAGTCCTCCATCCTAGCGAGGGCTTCCTTTGAGATCCCCCTGAAACACATCTTCTCCGCTGCTGTTAAGAATGAGGTTGATCCCCTTCAAGGAGTCGTGGAGAACGTCATGATAAACCAGCCGGTTCCGGTGGGTACTGGGATACCTAAGCTAATCTACAAGGTGAAGCGCAGTGGGGATAAGGAGTGAAGTGAAATCCGCCCTAGAGAAGGGGAAGCTCCTTATCGGATTTAACTCCGTGAGGAAGGGGCTGATGGCTGGAAAGGTGAAGAAGGTCATCCTAGCGAAGAACTGTCCCTTAGAGATAAGGGAGCGGATGCTTCACTACGGAGAAATCGGCGGGGTCCCTGTGGAGGTTTTCAGGGGAGATAGCACCTCCTTAGGAGTCCTCTGCAAGAAGAGCTTCAACGTGCTAGTAGTGGGGATCAGGAAATGAAGATAAAGCTGAACACGGAGAGCATAAGGTTCATCACCCTCTTCGAGAGCATGACAGGGGCATTAGTAAAGGACTGCATAGTCTCGGATGGGAAGTTGTTGTTTATCGTGAGGGAGGGACAGGCAGGCATTGCCATTGGGAGGAACGGGGCCAACATAAAGAACTTAGAGAAGGTCTTGAAGAAAAAAATAGAGATCATAGAGTTCTCCAAGGAGCCCGTGAAGTTCCTCCAGAACATAATGAGGCCTCTGGACGTCAAGAATGCCTACATCTCCGAGAGGAGCGATGGAAAGAAGGTATTATATTTCTCTTCTTCTAGGAGGAACCCCCTTCTGCTCTCGAAACTGAAGAAGGCGAAGTTCCTCCTTTCCAAATATTTCGGCATAGATGGTGTCAGTTTGGTTTGAGTGAGACTATCAAAGAAGAGGAGAGAAAGATTAGACGAACAGGGTCATCCAAGGAGCAGTGAGCACCAAGGGGTAGGGCAACTCCATGTACAGATGCCTCTGAGAAAATATAAAAATGTTCACTTACTCTAAATCTCATGGGCGTGGATGAGAAGATCAAAGAGGAGCTCGATAAGTTGAGAGAAGAGGCGAAGAAAGGCATCGAGGCAAATCCCAGCATGCCACTCCTCTTGAATCCAGGATACGTGGAATATGCGGAGAGGTTGGAGGAACTGCGGAAGGAAGGGGAGATCACTTTGAGGGAATATGACAGGAGACGAAAGGAGATGTTTGACTTCTACAACAAGGTGTCGGAAAAGCTTTAAAAAAGGAGGATAAGTTGAATGGGATATGGTGGTCAAGAAGACGAGGGGATTATTTGCTGGGAGGAAGCTACTGCTAAGAAGGAAGAAGTTCAGGTTCGCGAAGAAGGGGGAGAGGAGTAGGAGGTTCAAGTTATACATAAAGTATGATCCCTTGGAAGGAGCCCCCATGGCCAGGGGCATAGTTTTGGAGAAGAGGGAGATAGAAGTGAAGCAGCCCCACTCCGGGTTGAGGAAGTGCGTCAGAGTCCAGTTGATAAAAAATGGGAGGGCAGTGACCGCCCACGTCCCGTTCCCTGGTGGGATTAAGTTCATAAACGAACACGACGAGGTCATCATAGAAAGGGCTGGTGCCCCACAAAGAGGAGCGCTAGGAGACATGCCTGGGGTCAAGTTCAGGGTGATAAAGGTCGCAGGGATAAGTCTCAAGGAATTGGTGAGGGGAAAGAAACAAAAGCCGGTGAGGTGAGTTGGATATCAAGCTATTTGGGAAGTGGGACACTAGGGAAGTTGTTATCAGGGATGCTGGCCTTAAGAGGTACATCAACCTGAGGCCTGTGTTCCTCCCCAGAAGTTTTGGGAGGGTGCAATACAAGAGGTTCGGGAAGAGCGAGCTGAACATAGTTGAGAGATTGGTGAATAAGATAGGGGTCTCGGGTCATAGGGGGAAGGAGCACAAGTTCACCAGTGGGAGGAACGTGGGGAAGTCCATGAAGGCCATGAACATAGTCAAGAGGGCCTTTGAGATCATAGAGGAGAGGACGAAGCGAAACCCCATCCAGGTCTTGGTTGAGGCTATTGAGAACTCCGCCCCAAGGGAGGAGATAACCGTGATAGAGCACGGGGGGATAAGACACCCCAAGGCGGTGGATACCTCCCCTCAAAGAAGGGTAGATCTTGCTTTGAGATGGATAACCCAGGGGGCGAATCAGAGGTCCATAAAGAACAAGAAAAGGATAGAGGAAGCCCTGGCAGAGGAGATAATCGCTGCATCGAGGAATGAGAAGTGCTTCTCGGTGAGCAAGAAGATAGAGATGGAAAGGCAGGCCGCGGCCAGTAGATAAGGCTCATCCGCGTATCCTGTGCTTTTAGAAATGGGCTTCGTCGACTTCCTCAACCCCCTACCATCCACGCATTAACTTTATAAGAATCTTTTCATCAAAAGTTCAACATGATCAAAAAAGAATTTGGTGAGGAAGACTTGAAGAGAGTTCTTTCTCACTACGATCTTGGTAATTTGAAATCTTACTCAAAAATGCCGAAAGGAGAAAACATTAACATACAAATTCAAACGACTAAAGGAAAATATCACGTGAAATATTTTATCCAAGAAAATTCGGAGAGAAAAAATTGGTTATTGTACGAACTTATATTGACAGACTATCTGAGCAAAAAAGGAATAAAAGTTCCCAACATCATCAAAACCAAAGACGGTTCTCTTTATGTTAAGTATAAAGGCAGGTTCTGCACGATTTATGAAGTCGTTGACGGATCAATAAAATACCCTTTAAATTCTGCTACTGTCGGCCAAGTTGGAGCCTTTCTAGGCAAATTTCACAGGGTAGTGAGAGGATATAAATGCAAGTATAGAACGACCAGGGGCAGATTTACACCAAGAATACTGTACCGGATTCTCATTAAAGAAGTTTTGCCGGGATATAAAAACAAAAGGCTCAAACAGGAAATCGTGAAAAAATCCAAGTTCATGTACGGGATGAGATATTCTCACTTGCCACAAGGCGCAATTCACATGGATATAGATCCCCAGAATTTTATTTTCCGAGATGACAAATTACGGGCTTTGATCGATTTTGGAGACTCCTTATATGGTATTCTTCTGATCGATGTTGCTCGGGGGGCTTATGAATTTTGCCTCAGCTCCGGTACCGCCTTTAATCGTGAATTGCTCAACGTCTTTTTGCGAGAATATCAAAAGTACAGGCCACTAACACTTGAGGAAAAAAGAGCATTTGTTGATTTTGTAAAATTCACCTATATTTGGAAGATAACGGACTTAGTTAACAAACATCCTGACTCTTGGATACAGAAACGTCTTGAGATGTTTGACAAAATTCCTGAAAAGCTATCAAACATTTTTAACAGCGCTTAACGAGAAAAATTAAATAAAGAAAGAGCTAAACCTCAAATTATGGCCAAAGTGAGGGTCTATGTGTGCCCCAACGAATTAGAATCTTGGAACACTCTTTGGAGGTGGATGTGGTTCACAAGAGACTCTTGGGAATCCAAGTATTGGAAAGAGGAGCGAATCGCTGTAAAACCACTTCTCTCTTTACTTCGCAAATTAAAAGTAAAATCAGTACTGGATTGTTCATGCGGATTGGGCTACAAGACCGTTCTGGTAGCTAAAGCTGGTTATGAAGTCGAGGGCTCCGATGGTAGCCCAGTAGCGATTAGGTTTGCACCTTTGCTCGCTGAGGAGAATGGGCTCAAAATTAGGTTTTTTACTTCACTTTATAACGAGTTGAGTGAGAGGTGTAAAAGGAAATATGATTGCGTCCTCTCTGACAACATCGATGAAATCTCTACACGTGAAGGCATGAAAATAGCGGCTAAAAATGTCCATGCCGTACTCAATGAAGGCGGGAAATTGATTTTTTCTGGCATCCAGCCCAAATTAACGAGAAAAGATTTGAAAAGAGAAATAGAAAAAGTGTGGAAGAAACGAAAACATTTTAGCATTGAAGAACCTCCTTACGAGAAAGGTGGTATAAGGGTAACACGTGTTGAGGTTAACGAAAAAACATCAGAAGGCATCCTTGAGAACAACATCTTTTTAATAGAAGAAAAAGGCAAGTTTCGAGTTGAAATCGCTCCCATAATGAACCCACGCATTAAGTGGACATATAGAGATTATTACAAAGTACTGAAAGAAGCAGGATTCAAAAAAGTTTATTACGCCCGAGAGGGATTCATCGTAGCGATAAAATAAAAATTCACTTTAACAACAAACGACTTGCAGACAATATTTAGCAAAACAGAGGGCAAAAACTTAAAAAACGTTCTCTCTTTCTCAAGGAACATGGCAAAGGAGACCATGCTGGATAAGGTCAAGAGGCTCATCCACAAGCAAAAGAACATAAGGAACATGGGCATAGTGGCCCACATAGATCACGGAAAAACTACTCTCTCTGATTCCTTGTTAGCTGGAGCGGGCATGCTCTCCGCGGAACTGGCCGGGGAACAGAGATATTTGGATTTCTTGGAGGAGGAGCAGAAAAGAGGAATAACCATACAGGCGGCCAACGTGAACATGGTCCACGAGTATGAAGGAGAGGAATATTTGATCAACTTGATAGACACTCCGGGACACGTGGACTTCGGGGGGGACGTGACCAGGGCTATGAGGGCTGTGGATGGGGCCTTGGTTCTGGTCTGTGCGGTAGAAGGAGCGATGCCCCAGACCGAGACCGTGTTGAGACAGGCCCTGAGGGAGAGGGTGAAACCCATTCTCTTCATAAACAAGGTGGACAGGTTGATAAATGAGTTGAAACTCACCCCTGAGAAGATCCAGGAGAGGTTCACCAAGATCATCGAAGAGGTGAATAAGATCATCGCCAGTTATGCTCCTAAAGAATTCCTCCCGGATTGGCAAATAAGGGTTGATAAGGGGACCGTGGCTTTTGGTTCAGCGGTGGACAAATGGGCTCTCTCCTTCCCTATCATGCAAAAGAAGGGCATAACCTTCAAGGATGTTTACAACGCTTACATGTTGGAGGGGGAGGAGAGGGAAGAAGCTTTGAAGCGCTTGAGGGAACTCGCCCCGCTTCACGAGGTCGTACTGGACATGGTGGTGAGACACCTTCCAAATCCTCTAGAGGCCCAAAAGTACAGGATCCCGAAGATATGGAGAGGGGACTTGGAGTCCGATGTGGGAAAGGCCCTTTTGAACTGCGACGAAAGGGGGCCTATGGTCTTCTGCGTGACCAAGGTGGTAGTGGATCCCCAGGCAGGAGAGATAATTGTGGGGAGGATATTCTCTGGAACTCTGAAGAGGGGACAAGATGTCAAGCTCGTCCTCGCGAATAGGGAAGGGAGGATCCAACAGATCTATATATATAAGGGCCCACACAAGTACCCAATAGAAGAAGTTCCAGCCGGGAACATAGTGGGTATTGGGGGGATAAAAGGAGCTAGCTCCGGGGAGACCATAAGCACCCACGAGGTGGAACCCTTCGAGGAAATCAAACACATATTTGAGCCCGTGGTCACCAAGGCCGTGGAGGCCAAGAACCCGAGGGACCTCCCAAAACTCATTCAGGTCCTAAGGGATCTCACAAAAGAAGACCCCACCTTGAGGGCGAAGATAAATGAGGAGACGGGAGAACACCTCCTCTCGGGCTTAGGAGAGTTGCACTTGGAGATCGTGGAGCACAAGATCGAGAGGGACAGGGGCATCCCCATAATCACTTCTCCACCCATAGTGGTTTATAGAGAGAGCGTCTCGAAGCCCAGCGATGTCAAGGAGGGGAAGAGCCCGAATAAGCACAACAAATTCTACATCATGGTGGAACCCCTCGAGGACAAGGTCTACCAAGCCATCGTATCCGGGGATATTTCTGAGGGGAGAGTGAAGAAGAAAGACTTGGACTTGATAAACAAGCTCGTGGAGTTGGGTCTCCCGAAAGAAGAGGCGAGGAGGGTTGCCGACATCTTCGGTTCTAACATCCTCCTAGACATGACCTCTGGAGTGGTTCACATAGGAGAGGTCATAGAGATGGTGGTGAACGCGTTTAGGGATGTCATGAAGGAGGGACCCATAGCTAAGGAACCCGTCTCGAAGGTCAAGGTGAAGCTCATGGATGCCAAACTCCACGAAGACTCCATACACAGGGGACCCGCCCAAGTGATACCCGCTGTCAGGGATGCGATAAAGCAGGCGATCATGGACGCTGACCCATTATTATTAGAGCCAGTTCAGACCATCAGGATAGATGCCCCTATAAGATATATGGGTGCCATCTCTAAGATAATCCAGTCCAGGAGGGGCCAACTCTTGAGCATGGAACAGGAGGGAGAGCATTTGGTGGTGATGGCCAAGCTCCCGGTGGCGGAATCCTTCGGCTTCACTAGCGAATTGAGGAGTGCCACCGAGGGGAGGGGATTCTGGTCTTTGGTGGACTCCAAGTTCCAGAAGCTTCCAAAGGAATTAGAGGAGAAGGTGGTAAAGAGCATAAGGAAGAGAAAGGGGATGGAATAGAAACATTCATATTCTCGAATTGTTAATTTCAACCGATGAACAAAAAGCTTTTGTCTTTATTGCTGATATCAGCGTTGCTGGGCACAGTGGCCTACTCTTCGAGGGGAGTAGCGAGGCCCTATTACATCTCTGACAATCCCGTGCTGAAATCCGTTCTTGGAGTTAGGCACGAGTTTAAAGGGGTCTTCTCCACGGAATTGACGGACGAACAAGTAGGCATCTTGAGGCTGTTAGGGGTAAAGGTAGAGCCAGTAGGATTGTACGAGATCACAGCGAGGCCCATATGTGGGGACGGGGTGATTCATCCTTCCGAACAGTGTGGAGAACCAGGATTGCCAGAGTGTCCCGAGGGACAGGTGTGTGAGGATTGTAGGTGCGTGACTCCGGAGGAGAGGACGTGTTATCCGGATGAGCAATTTCCATGGGGCATCAGGAAGGTGGGAGGGGGGTCGGGAGGAACTGGGATTAAGGTCGCGGTTCTGGATACGGGTGTTGATGTGGATCACCCGGACTTGAAGGAGAACATCATCGACTGTAAGGACACCACCAAGAGGGGCATCAAGAGGGGATGCGCGGATGGGAATGGACATGGGACCCATGTTTCTGGCATCATAGCGGCGAACGGAGGGCCAGATGGTTTAGGGATCTATGGGGTGGCACCAGAGGCCAAGTTGATGGAGATAAAGGTGTGCGGGAACTCAGGGTTCTGTTGGGCAGATGACATTGCTGAGGGGATAAGGTATGCCGCGGACAACGGGGCAAACATCATATCCATGAGCCTGGGAGGAGACACCCCTGATCCACAGATCTTGGCAGCCATAGATTATGCTGTGGAGAACGGAGTCCTAGTGATAGCAGCAGCGGGAAACGATGGCCCAGAAGAAGGGAGCATAGACTATCCAGGGGCTTACGTCAAGGTGATAGCTGTGGGAGCGATAGACGCGAGCGAGAACGTCCCCGACTGGTCTTCCAGAGGAGTGAACGATGGGGACTATGTCGTGGAGGAGAGGGAGGTGGAGTTCGGGACACCTGGTGTCTCGATAGAATCCACGTGGAACGATGGTTGTTACAAATACCTCTCGGGGACTTCCATGGCAACACCCCACGTCTCTGGGCTAGCGGCGAAGCTCTGGCAGGGTTCTGCGGGCGCTACTAGGGACCATTTGCACGAGATAGCCAAGGACATCTGGGAGCCAGGAGATGATATGGCTACAGGGTTCGGCTTGCCAGCGGCCTCTTAAACCCTTTTCTTTTCTCCTTCCAAGGTAATCTATTTAAATGCTTGCCTTTTATTGCTTCCTGGAGGTAATGGAATATGCCTAAGGAAAAACCACACCTCAACTTGGTGTTCATAGGACACGTGGATCACGGGAAGTCAACGCTAATCGGAAGGGTATTTTACGAGACAGGGGTATTGACCCCACAGGAGCTCGAGAAGTACAAGAAGATGGCAGAGGAGATGGGAAAGGTCACTTGGGAGTTCGCCTACGCAGTGGACGTTAGAAAAGAGGAGAGGCAGAGGGGTCTGACCATAGACATCGCGGTGAAGAAGTTCGAGACGCCCAAGTACTACTTCTCCATCATAGACGCTCCAGGGCACAGGGACTTCGTGAAGAACATGATCACGGGAGCTTCTCAGGCGGACGCGGCTGTCTTGGTGGTAGCAGCCAATGACGGAGTGATGCCCCAGACCAAGGAACACATCTACCTCGCCAAGGTCATGGGCATAAATCAACTCGTGGTAGCGATAAACAAGATGGACACAGTGAAGTACGATGAGAAGAGGTTTAATGAGGTTAAGGAGGATGTCGAGAAGTACCTCAAGGGAGTGGGTTATGATACTTCCAAGATACTATTCATCCCAGTTTCAGCGCTAGAGGGCGAGAACGTCACCAAGAAGCCTACCAAGATGCCATGGTACAAGGGACCCACCTTCTTGGAGGCACTGGACACCTTCGAAGTCCCTGAGAAACCCATAGATCTCCCCCTCAGGATCCCCGTCCAAGACGTTTACTCCATAACCGGGGTGGGGACCGTCCCTGTAGGGAGGGTGGAGACAGGGGTGCTCAAGGTCGGGGATAAGATCATAGTCCAACCTTCTGGGGCCACGGGAGAGGTGAAGAGCATAGAGATGCACCACGAGCAGATGCAGCAGGCAGAGCCAGGGGACAACATAGGGTTCAACGTGAAGGGAATCAGCAAGAACGAGATCAAGAGGGGAGACGTGGTCGGACATCCAGACAATCCTCCAACTGTGGCGAAGGAGTTCAAGGCACAGATCATAGTGATAAACCACCCAACAGTCATCACCGAAGGGTACACCCCGGTGTTCCACGTAGCAACCGCACAGGTGGCTTGCAGGTTCAAGAAACTCCTGGCAAAGTTGGACCCCAAGACGGGATCAGTAGTACAAGAAAACCCAGAGTACTTGAAGAAGGGAGACGCTGCACTGGTCCTCATCGAACCAACGAAGCCATTGGTCATAGAGCCGGTGAAGAAGATACCTCAGCTGGCGAGGTTCGCTATAAGGGACATGGGTCAGACCATCGGAGCAGGCGTCTGCTTGGAAGTCACTCAAACCCAGTAAACTTTCTCAGCCTTCTTTCTTTACATTTATTTTCTTGGCGTAGTCATCGCACTTTTTAGGGTTGTCAAGGCAGCACAGTTGGAGCTCGGCCACGTCCACTTTGGCGAGATAGGTAGGGTTTGATGAGCTCAATTCCTCGTCGGTGTAGCCGAACCTCTTGTATTGCTCTACCCGAAGCTGGCAGAAATAGAAGAAGTTCCCTTCCTTCCCCAGGAAAGGGCACTTCTTCCTCTCCCCCATTCTCACCTCTCTTTCCAGGTCAGAGATTATCCTCCTCTCCTCAGGGAGGACTATGTCATCGAAGCTCTTCACCTTCTCCCAAGTGATCCCCTCCTCGCTCATACCAATAAAAATCCCCAAAAACTTTTAAAACATTCCACCCATTTCATGCTACTATGCAAAGGGCGAGGATAAAGCTCATGTCCACGGACAAGGAGAAGTTGGAAGAGATATGTAGGCAGATAAAGGAAATCGCTGAAAAGGTGGGGGTGGACATGAGAGGGCCCATTCCCCTCCCGACCAAGAGGCTCAAGGTCCCCGTCAGGAGGTCCCCATGTGGTTCTGGGAGGGAGACTTATGAGACATGGGAGATGAGGATTCACAAGAGGTTGATAGATTTGGGGGTTGATGAAAGAGTTTTGAGACTCATCATGAGGATTCCCATCTCTAAAGATGTTCACGTAGAGATGGAGATCGTTGAGTGAGCAACTTATTTTGAAAAGCCAGCAATAAGTTTTAATTCCAGAACTTGTTATAAGTAAAGTATGAAGCTCCCGAAAGGCTGGAAGCTCAAGAAGGAGAACGGGAAGCAGATAGTTTACGAGAGTGAGAAGTATCAGATCATCATCTGGAAGAAGAGGGGGGATTACTTGGTGGAGACCTTCAGGAAATCCCCTACTTATAAGGCTAGGCTCTTCGCCCAATCCTTCCTGAAACTGAGAGAGGCGAAGAAGTTCGCCGTGGACATCATGGGGAGGGATAAGATAAGGAAATATTAGATTGGTGAGAAAATGCATCAGAAAATTGTCCATTCGATCGCTCATTTGGTATATGTCATTTTGTATGCTTTATTAGTGATGTCTTGCTTTCTCTTCTATGACTCGCTTAAGTTGGTGGAATTGTCGTACTTTGGGTGGGTGATCTTGATATTTGGGGTACTCCTCCTACTGATTTCAAATTTGTCTCGTAAGGGAAGGTCGTCGAAAGGCAACAGGGAAATCCTCGTGGAAGATGGTTTATACGCTCTTGTTCGTCATCCCGAGTTTCTAGCCCACATGTTGATCTCCTCCTCATTGATTCTCATGAGCCAACATCTTATTAGCGCAATCATAGGAATGGCCTTAATCGTTCTTTTATCCCTCGCCATGGTAGAGGAGGAGAAAAGGAACGTTGAAAAGTTCGGCGATGCATACAGGGATTATATGAGGAGAGTACCGAGAATAAACGTGTTGGCTGGAATCGTCAGGCGAATGCGTGAAAGACGGGGTTGAGGAAAAGTATTTATGTCATCTTTTTGTAATTTCTCACCAATGGCAACATTTGTGACGAAGTTTTCGTATAAACCCCAAATGTACTTCTTGATGAAGAAAGGAAAAGAGCTGGAGGCCTACAAGCTTTACGGGGATTTTGAGGCTTTCATTCAGGGCTTGGGATTCAAGTTTTTCTCCTGTGTGATGGATAAGAACAAAGTGATAGCGGTGTACACGGATAAAGAGGGCTCTTCCATCTTGGTGGAGTTCGGGAAGATGAGGCCTATCAAGATATTCGAGCGAGAGATCTATGTCGTGGAGGTAAAGCTAAGCTACTATGACCCTCACAGCCAATCTGTGGGTGGGTTAGAGGAAGTCATTAAAGGGGCCTCCAAGAAGGTGCCCCTTGAGTCATTGGAGAGAGAGTTGAGAGATGGAAGGGAATACTTCACCTAAATCTTTTTAAGAAGTTGGTTCCTTCACGTCTCATGGTGGAGAAAGAGGAAGTTCTCGAAGCGTTGAAAGAGGTGATCGACCCCGAATTAGGGATTAACATAGTGGACTTGGGCCTGATATGTGATGTGGAGATCGAGAAGGGATACGTGAGGATAAGGATGACTTTCACCACGCCTTTTTGCCCCTTGGCTGGCATGTTCTTGGAACAGATTAAAAATAAGGTTTTGGAACTGAAAGGTGTCAAGGACGTGGATGTGGAGTTGACCTTCGACGAACCATGGAGCCCAGAGAGGATGAGCGAAGATGCTAGGAGGAAGCTTGGACTTTAGGACTATCTTGGCGCGTTCCAACTGGCTCTTGTTAGGTTGGATGCTACTCGTCGCCCTTTTTTCGACCCTAAGTGCCGAGGGAGTCCCAGGAGGTTGGGATAGATTCATCCACTTTCTCACCTTCTTGCCCTACGGTTTCCTCTTCCCCTTCGTGATCAACGATGTCCTCCTATCCTTGGGGGTCCCCCTTTACAGCGAGCTAATCCAGATAGGTCTCCCCTGGAAGACCTTTGACCTGATAGATCTAGGCTTCAACTTCGCCGGAACCCTCTTAGGTTTCCTAATAGGGCTTGAAGTAAAAAGGCGTCTTTTTTAGGGAGAACTCCACCCTCTCAGGTTCCATCTCGTACTTCTTGACCAAGATGGATTCGAACTTCTCCAGGTCCCTCCTCATGCCAAACTTCAAGTAGACGAAGGTCGCTAATAGGACTTGCAAGTAGACTGCCCCTCCTATTGTCAAGATCTCTTTTAGGAGAGAAAGAGAGGGCTCTTGTTGGAGGAGCTTGAAGGTGAGGGAGATCACCACGAAGAAGCTGGCGAATCCCCTGAACTTGGTCCCGAACCAATTCCCTATTCGTTCTATGTATTGGTTCTTTTCATCCACATACCTCAGCCCAGATTGATCTAGGACCCACATGACAGAGGAGAGGAGGAAGATGAAGGGGAAGGATAAAGTGGTGAAGAAGGCCTTCATCCCGAGTAAGTAATCCAAAGTGGGTTCTGCCGTTTGCAACAAGATGCTGAGGAAGAAGAGGAAGGGATAGAAGGAGTACTCGACTATCTTGGGCAAAGTGATGTTGGAGATGAGGAACCTGTAATAGAACCTATTGGACCTGGCCTTTATCCTTATCTTGAAGAATATCCTCCTGTGCAAAAGGAAGACGAATTCTGCTAGATAAGGTGTGAAGAAGTAGGAAATCACGACTGGGAAGACGAAGAGGACGTAGAAGTGGAAGAGGAAGGAATGGAGGAGGGAGATGCAGAAGAAGGCTAAGAGGAGGATCGCCTGAGCCGGTCTCTCCCTCAACTTAGAGAAATCCAACTCCATGAGAATTGAAAAGGAAAAGAAGTTAAAAACCTTAGCACTGACCGCTCGCTGAAGAAGTTGCTGAACCTCCAGAGCGACAATTGAGATACCTTATTAAGAAGTCCCAAAATTTATCCGGCATATACTTCTGTATACATGCTTCCCTCATATTTTCCTGAACCTCCTTTTCCCCATGAAGCGCCCGTACCTGATCTCCTGAAACTGATACAATGTAGTGTACCTCTATGTTCGCTTTGCTCCCAAGCAACTTTACCACAGGATACATGGCTCTCTCAGCCATGTTGCCATACGGGCAGAAACTCATGACGAATAGCTTTACGTCAGGGACATCTCTGTCAGGAGCATCGAATCCATCTGTTTCGTTAGAACCACTTAATGTTTGATTACATTCCTCTGGAGGTTCTACAAATCCGGAACATATCGCTTGCTTATAGGCCTCTGGCGTTCTCATACCCTGATAGACAACATCATTTACTATCAATGTTGGTGAACCAAAAACTTTGTATTGAGAAGTTATCTGTGCTTCCGCTCTCATCAAATCTAATCCTTCCTTTTCTACACACTGGACTACTTTGTTTGTATCTATCCCTACGGAGTTCGCTGCAGCAACCCAACATTCTACTTTTGTTTTGTTTCCTGGTATGTAGCTGGCATTTGGTTCATAATTTGTTATGTCCACGGGTCTACTGAAAAACAGAGTGTTACCATCCTTTGAAACAGAGATACCCATTCTATTTCCCATGTACTCTATAGTCACGATGTAATACTTTCCAGCATCTTCAATTTTTACCAAAGAAGCGAAGGTTCCTGGATTTACCAATTTCTCATTAATATAGCTGATTACTTTCTTCCCCACGTAATTAGGGTCAGCTACCGCCATCCCTGTTATGGGGCCTGTTAAGATGAACCCTATAGAAGTCGCCAGGGCCACGCTGAGGATGACGATGATCAGCTGATAATGTTTCTCCTTTAAAGTGGCACTCTTTCTCCTCTTTGCCATGAACCCACCACTAGTTATTATTTTATAAACGTTTTTATCCTTTACCTATCGTGAGGTACGCGAGGCAGTTGAACTTGATAGGAAAGAGGGGACAGGAAAAGCTGAGAAGAGCGAAGGTGATTATTTTTGGTTTAGGGGGGCTTGGGAACTTTGTTTCACTCGAATTAACCCTCTCTGGTGTTGGCAAGATAACCCTAGTAGATAAGGACGTGGTTTCCCTTTCGGATTTGAACAGGCAATTCTTGTATGAGGAGAAAGATGTGGGGAAGAAGAAAGTATTAGTGGCCGCTAGAAGGTTGAGAGAAATCAATCCGGATGTGGTGATCGAGCCGATTTACGGGGACCTGATGAAGATGAAGATAGATAAGCTCATCAAGGATTGCGATTTGGTGGTGGATTGTTTAGATGATTGGAAGACCAGGTGGAAGTTGTTTGAGGAGGTAAAGAAGGCTAAGAAACCATTGGTTCACGGAGCGGTTGAGGGGTGGAGGGGACAGGTTGGCTTCCTGAAGGAGAACATTGATAAGGTGAAGAAAGTGGGGTTGGCTTGTACAGCTGTCCTATCCCCTCCGGTGGGGTTAGTCGGCTCCCTCCAAGCAACGATTTGCCTGAGATATTTGCTCGGACAACTCAAGAAAGAGTTCTTCATGACGATGAACTTGGAGAAAGGAGAATTTAAGAGATTGGAATTTTGAGTTCTCTCTTGAACTCACAGGCCTTGCATATGTCCCTATTCGTCACTTCCCCACATATCTTGCACTCCCTCAACTCCTCATCCTTTGCCCTTTCCTTGAGTTCTCTTAACTTGGGGTCGAACACCTTAACGACATTATACTTCAACAAGGGATACTTCCTTTCGAGTTTCCATAAGACGTGGGCGATCCTCACCCTATAAGCCTGCTCGGCGTAAGGGCATTGGATGTAAGTGACCCTTATCCCTTTCAGCAGTCCGTAAACTAAGACTTCCTTCTCGTACAACAACCTGAAGGGCTTTATCCTCGGGACGAATTTTGGGTGGGTCTTGATCCCAGTCATGTAACCTAACCTCATGAACCTCTTCACGTCATTGGTGAACAAGTTCATCAAGATGGTTTGGGCCTCATCATCCAAATTATGGGCCATGGCCAACTTAGTTGCCCCCAGTCCTCTCGCTTTTTTATTTAACAAATACCTCCTGAAGACGCCACAGTAAGAACAAGGCTTCAACCTCCCCCTCTTAACCATCTCATCCAGGGTCATGCCTATCTCTTCCTTAAAACTGAACTCATAGCATTCGACCCCGAACCTCTTGCAATACTTCCTCAAGTCCTTAGAAGTTATTTCCCTGTACCCCTTGATCCCCTCGTTTATGAAGATCCCGAAGATCTCGTTGTCGAAATGTTCGTTGAGGAAGTAGAGCAACGCTAAGGAGTCCTTCCCTCCAGAGACACCAACAGCTATTTTATCCCTCTTATCTATCAACTTGTGTCTCCTTATGGTGTTCAACGCCGTCCTCTCGAAATACCTCAAGAAACAGTCCTCGCACATGTATTTTCCCTTCACCTTCACATATATGATGGCCCTCTTTCCACAAGAACACTTAACCACCTGAGACCACCGGGATTATCACCAGTTCATCAGAATCCTTAACTTCTTCCCACTCCCCCACTATGCGCTTGTTCTTTATGATCACGTATTCCTCTGGGTTTATCCCCATCTCCTCTAACACCCTTCTTATCATCCTCCTTCCCTTTATCTTGACCTCGATCTGCCTCTTATCCCACTCCCTCAAGACCCTCATGAAAGGAATGAACTGGCCTTCCTATTTAAAGGTGCTGCCTGCGAAATTTATTTCAAGTTTACGCTGGAGAGTAATAACACAATGAAGGACATGATGATGGAATACCTTTCGGGTTTGCTGAGGATACAAAAGGAGAAGAAATTCCTAAGATGGCTCACTTCTCGTTATTCCCCTGCCTTAGAGGAATTGAGGAAGGAGGCCTCCTTGGCCAAGAAGTTGGCCGAGGACCCAGTGCTTTATATTTTAGATTCCGGGAGTAGGCTCCTCTACGTGAAGGAAAAGGCGAAGTCAGAGGACCCTCATGTGGTTTCAGCCATCTTACAGACCGTCTACGAAGTAAACATGAACATGCATCAACCAGTGGCTAATTTCTTGCTCCTGATACCTTTCCTAGGGGAGTGGGGCAGAGGCCTTGCTGAGGAATTGGAGAGGAAAGGAGAGGAAATCCCAAAAGGACGCGAGGGAGGCTTAGAAGAACTGCTCAAGATGAGAGAGGAGGAGATAAATGAGTTGTTCGAGCAATGCGCTTTCACGCCAAGCGGCTTTTCCTCCTCCTTCTGGCCCAAGGGTACCAAGACTTGCATGAAGATCCTCAAGAGGGCCTATCTCAGGAGATTTGGTGAGGTAAAGAAGCCCGAGGTGAGGTTTGACCCCTTCCCTCATCTGAGGGAGATGGTCGAAGATTTCGTGAGGTTCGAAATGGGCGTGGAGGAAATCCCGAAGTACGAGCTGAAGATGTCACTGGGGATGCTCCCCTTTACCACGAAAAAGGAAATAGTCCTCTCGAAATCCTCTCTGGACTCCGAGGGAAGTTTCTTTAATGCTTTGTCAAACGAGCTTCCTCACCTGTTGATGGGTGGCGAGGGAGCGAGAGCTCGTCACTTACAGACTCAAAAGGGAAGGAGGGAATTCCTCAAGCGGTGGTGCTGGGAAGAGGGGGTGGCCACCACCATATCTGAGAGGTGTCATAAACACTATTACAGAGTACATGGAATGAGGGAAGAGAAGGCTGAAAGAATAGCTGAGATTGCTATTAAGGAAGCCATAGAGATGACCCCCGTGTCCACCTACCTCCTCCTTCACGCTCCGGAGATAGCTGTTCACCCCGTCCTCTCCCATTACATCGGCTGGAGGTTCGTGAGGAAGATCCCGAGGAAAGAGCTTCAAGAGATGATCAGGGATGAGAGCGCTTATCTGTCGAAGGAGTTCCCGTGGAACGGTGGGGAAGCTGAGGAATGGGAACAGAAGGACGTAAAGGAGTTCTATGACAAGTTTAAAGAACTCAATAGGAAGAGATATCCCAACTTGACGGACCTCTTGGAGAAGAGTTTCAGGACGTTCGGGGAGGATTGGAACGAGATTGCTAGTTTCCCCTTGAGATAAAGTTAAATACGAAGGCTTCTTCTCTCCTCCATGGAAAGGAAGAAGGTCTTAACAGAGTATAGGAAACTGGCGAGGAAGTATAAGTTACCTCTTTAGAGGAGATCGAAGAGGAGTTTGGCATACTCATAAGGGAGCCCGTCAACTTCTTGGGAGAATTCATCTCTCACCTCTTAGACAGGTTTAATGGCCTCGCCTCCCATATGGCGAGCGTGATACAACCCAACAGGCTCGATCAAATGATAGAGGCGAAGTTCTATTCGGATGAGGAGAAGGAGGAATTCCTCAAGTTCATGCAGAGGCTCATGCATCACCTCCACCTCCTCGTCGCTTCCTTGTACGAGGGGGAGAAGGAGAGAGCAAAGGCCTTCCTCAAAGCTTATTCCTTCTACAAGAAGGAGGTGAAGAAGTTCGCTAAGGATTTCCTGAAGGAGCAGGCGAGGAAGTGGATGGAAGAGGAGAGCACTCGGGAGATAGAAACCTATTTCGGTTAGTCGGAAAGCATAAAAAACTGGAGGGCTTCTTGCTCCCATGAGGCTCGCCGGCTTCGTGTCGGAGTTAAGGGATTTTGGGAAGCTCAGGTTCATCATCTTAAGGAATTCTGAGGGGTTTTACCAGATAACCCTTAAGAAGGAAGAGGTGAGCAAAGAGGTCTTTAATAAGTTCGACGAGCTCACCAAGGAGAGCGTGATCATAGCAGAAGGGAGAAAAAGGAAATCGGAGAAGGCGAGAAACGGTTGGGAGTTAATACCAAACGAGATAATCTTGTTAAGCAAAGCCGAACAACCCGTCCCTTTGGACATCTCCGGGAAGATAGAGTCGGGGTTGGATGCTAGATTGGATTGGAGGAGCATAGACCTGAGGACCCTTAGAAACCAGGCCATCTTCAGGATAGAGGCCTCCTTAGTTAGGTACATGAGGGAATTCTTGGACGACCACGGATTCCTAGAAGTCTTCACCCCCTGCATAATGGGAACTCCCTCTGAGGGAGGAGCAGAAGTCTTCCCTTTGTTATACTTCGACAGGCAAGCCTTCCTGAGACAAGATCCCCAACTTCACAGGCAGTTGACCATCTTGGGAGGTTTCGAGAAAATATATGATTTGGGACCCAACTGGAGGGCAGAACCAAGCCACACCACCAGACACGTTACCGAATACCACTCTTGCGCGGTGGAAATGGCTTACATAGAAAACGAGTATGACGTCATGAAGGTGGAAGAAGAACTGGTGAGATATGCCATCTCAAAGCTAGGGAAAGAAATGAAAGAAGACTTAAAGCTCCTCGGAGTGAAAGCGAAGAAGCCTGGCAAGTTCCCCATCTTAGAATTCCCGAAGGTTTACAACATCCTGGAGAAGCTCGGGAAGAAGTTCGAGATCGGTGAAGACTACGACAGGGAGAGCGAGGTCCTCCTCTGGAAGCACGTCAAGGAGAAATACGGGAGCGATTTCTTTTTCGTGAACAAGTTCCCTTTTGCCGTGAAACCCTTCTACGTCATGAAGGACGATGAGACATACGCCAGGAGCGTGGACCTCTTGTACAAGGGATTGGAGCTGAGTTCCGGGGGACAGAGGGAACATAGATATGGGGAGTTGATGAGGAACGTGAAGGAGAAGGGTTTAGACCCGAAGGGGGTGGAGTGGTTTACCAAGTTCTTCAAGTACGGCGCCCCACCTCACGGTGGGTTCGCTTTGGGGATAGAGAGATTGGTCATGCAATTATTGGGCCTTCAGAACATAAGAGAAGCTTGTCTCTTCCCGAGAGACGTTGAGAGGGTGACCCCATAAAATTAATTAAGGGGAGGAAGCTCATGAGGAACATGGACGTGGAGGAAAGGGTCAGGGTCGTGAAGGGGATCGCAGAGGAGATAATCACTGAGGAAGATCTGAGGAGGCTCTTGGAAGAGAAGAAACACCCCATCGCCTACGATGGTTTCGAGCCTTCAGGGTTGGCCCACCTCCCTTTTGGGGTTTATAGACCTTTGTTGATAAAAGAGCTCCTAAGAGCGGGGATAGGCTTCAAGATATACTTAGCGGACTGGTTCGCTTGGATAAACAGGAAGTACGGAGGAGATCTGGAAAAGATACAGAAAGTGGGGAAGTATTTCCTCGAGGTGTGGAAGGCAGCAGGGGTCCCCTTCAAGAGGGGGGTGAGGTACGTCTGGGCGTCCGACCTAGTAATGGAGAGGGAGTATTGGAAGATGGTCATAAGGGTAGCCAAGCACACGACCGTGAGGAGGACCCTGAGGGCGCTAACCATAATGGGAAGGAAAGAGGGAGAGATGAACGAAGTAGCCCAATTCTTCTACCCCATGATGCAATGCGCCGACATCTTCATGTTGGGGGTTGATATATGTCAGTTAGGAATGGACCAGAGGAAGATCAACATGCTCGCTAGAGAGGTGGGACCTAAATTGGGCCTCTGGAAACCCGTGGCAGTTCACCATCATCTCTTGATGGGCCTGGAGGGCCCCAAGAAGATGGGGGGATATGACGAGAACAAGGAGATAGACCTAGCGATAAGTTCCAAGATGAGCAAGAGCAAGCCCAAGAGTGCCATATTCGTCCACGATTCCAGGGAGGAGATCTTCGCCAAGATGAGGAAGGCGTATTGTCCAGCTAAAGATGTCAAGAATAATCCCGTGTTGGATTATGCGAAGGAGATAGTGTTCAGGGTTTACAAGGAAGTGAAGGTGGAGAGGCCGAGGAAGTACGGAGGGGATGTGGTGTACCGTAATTATGCCTCTCTGGAGAGGGACTTCGCGGAGGGAGGAATCCATCCCTTGGACCTCAAGAACGCGATAGCTGATTACTTAGACGAGATAGTGTCCCCTATAAGGAAGCACTTCGAGAAGGGGAAGGGGAAGAGGTTGTATGAGGAAGTGAAGTCCTTCGAGGTGACCAGATGAATCTCTCAAAGGTTTTGGAGGATTACATTGAGAAGAGATTAGAGGGGGACACGTTGGAGAGGTTCATCAAAGAAGACTTGGACAACTTGGCGAGGACTTTCCCATCCCTAATTAGGAAGATGTTGGGGATTTCGATGAGGCGCTGAGAGACTTGGATGAGGACTCGCGAGAACTCAGGAGAAAGTATTTCAGGCTAGAGATCCCTCGAGCGGTGAGGTACATGGTGAATAAGGTCATCGCTTTGAAGGAAGCGGGCATGCTCTCGAAGGAGAAGGTGGAGGAGTTAAGGGAGGAGTTGAATTCCTACAAAAAAGCCTACCTTTCCTTCCTCCAAAAAACATTTTAAGACTTCTTTTCCGCTCCTTTTCATGAGGATATACGTGGAAACATATGGATGTTCAGCCAACAAGGCTGATAGTGAGTACATGATAGAGATACTTCGAAGAAGACATGAGATCGTTTGGGATTGGAAGGAGGCGGATTTGGTGATAATCAACACGTGTGGAGTCAAAGGACCCACTGAGGAGAAGATCGTGAGGAGGATAAGCTCCCTGAACGGGAAGAGGATACTGATAGCCGGGTGCCTCCCATGGATAAATTTTGAGAGGTTGAAGGGGTTCGGCCATTCCATGATGGGCCCAGACCAAGTAGAAAAGGTGGGGGAGATCGTGGACAGGATCTCGAAGGGGGAGAGAGTGGTGGAACTCAAGAGGGAAGAGATGAGGTTAGGAATGAAGTCATTCAGATTTAATCCCATCGTCGAGATAATCCCCATCTCTCAGGGTTGTCTAGGAGGTTGTTCCTACTGCGCCACCAAGTTCGCTAGAGGGCATCTGAGGTCCTATAGGGTCGGGGAGATAGTTAAGAGGGCGGAGAGGGCAATAAAGGAAGGCGTGAAGGAGATATGGTTGACGAGCCAAGACAACGCCTGTTATGGCTTCGACTTCGGAGGAAACTTGGCGGAGTTGTTGGAGGAAGTCCTCTCCTTGGAAGGGAAATTCTGGGTGAGGAACGGGATGATGAACCCGGACCACGTCTTGGAAATCCTGGACGAGTTGGTTGGTATTTATAGACACCCCAAACTCTTCAAGTTCATTCATGTCCCGGTCCAATCGGGGAGCGATGACGTCCTGAGGGAGATGAATAGAAAGTACACGGTGAAAGAGTTCAAGCGCGTGATTAAGGCGTTTAGGAGGAAGATACCAAACATAACGATCTCCACGGATGTAATCTGCGGGTTCCCTACCGAGAGTGAGGAGGATTGGAAGAAGACGTTGAAGCTCACCAAGTGGTTGGAACCAGATGTCTTGAACATCTCCAAATTTTACCCGAGACCCAACACGAGGGCTTCGAAGTTGAAGCTCCTCCCTACCCAAATCGTCAAGGAGAGGAGTAGGGAATTGAGCAAATTGTTCGATGAGATTGCTTTGGAGAGGAATAAGAAGTGGATTGGCTGGGAGGGAGAAGTCCTGGTGGACGAGGGGAAGAAGGGGAGGAACAACTGGTACAAACGCGTCTATGTGGGGAGAGGGGAAGGGGATTGGTTAAATGTCAAGATCGTCGAAGTGACGCCATCCACCCTCATAGGAGAAGCTATTTAGTCCTTCCTCGCGAGACCACAACCGACATCGAGGATTTTCTTCTCGTAGGTTTCTACGGTCTCTTTAATTACGTCCTTCATCATGTTAGTAGGCCTTGGCAAAGTAGGCCACACACTTCGCTTTTTTCCCGCAGAAGAAACACTTGGACGACTTCACCTTCTCCTCGAAAGGTATCACCCTGACGGTCGCCCCTGTCTCCTCCTTTATTTTCTCCTCACACTTGAGTTCCCCGCACCAAGGTGCCTTCAAGAACCCCCTCTTCTTCTCCAAGACCTCCTTGAACTCTTCGAAATCATTGACCAAGGTTATGTGTTCTTCCAAGCACTTCTTCGCCTTCTTGAACAGGTTTTTTTGGATATCCTCCAGAGTCCTCTTGACCACCCTTATTAATTCCTTCTCCTTTATCACCTTCTTCTCCGAGTTATCCCTCCTCGCGAGAACCACCTGTTCGTTCTTCACGTCCTTTGGACCTATTTCTATCCTCAAGGGCACGCCTTTCAACTCCCATTCGTTGAACTTCCAACCTGGGGTGTATTCTTCCCTATCGTCGAGCACGCTCCTGATGTCTTCCTTTCTCAACCTCTTGGAGATTTCCTTCGCTTTTTTCAAGACCACCTTCTTCTCGCCTTTCTCATAGTAGATGGGCACTATGACCACTTGATAAGGAGCGACTCTCGGGGGCAGTACCAACCCTTTATCATCCCCGTGAACCATCACCAAGGCTCCTATCGTCCTGGTGGAGAGGCCCCAGGATGTCTGCCAGACGTGCTTCCCCTTTCCATCCTTGTCCAAGAACTTTATGCCGAAGGCCTTAGAAAAGTTCTGTCCAAGGTGGTGAGAGGTGGCCATCTGTAACGCCCTCCCGTCCGGCATCATGGCCTCGAGAGTTGTAGTGTAGAGGGCACCAGCGAACTTTTCTCCCTCTGACTTCTTGCCGGCGATCACGGGTATCGCCAGGTACTCCTCTACCAGCTTCTCATATTGCTCCAATCTGAGCCTCACCTCTTCATCCGCTTCTTCTTTAGTAGCGTGACAAGTGTGCCCCTCCTGCCAGAGGAACTCCCTGGTCCTGAGGAATAGCTTGGTGGCCTTCGTCTCCCACCTCACTATGTTGCACCATTGATTCACCCTAAAAGGCAGGTCCCTCCAACTCCTTATCCACTTGGAGAAGGTCTCGTACATGATGGTCTCACTGGTTGGCCTTACCGCCAATTTCTCCTCCAACTTCCTCTTTCCTCCCATAGTGACCCATGCCACCTCTGGGGTGAACCCCTCGAAGTGCTCTGCCTCCTTCTTCAGCAACCTCTCCGGGATGAAGAGGGGGAAGTACGCGTTCCTCACCCCAGTTTCCTTTATCATCCCGTCAAATATCTCCCGTATCTTCTCCCAAATAGAATACCCGTAGGGTCTTATGATCATACAACCCTTCACGGGCGCGTAATCAGCCAGACCGGATTTTAGGACGACTTGGGTATACCACTCCGAGAAATCTTCGGATTTTTTGACGGTGACCCCTTCCTGTTCAGACATCTCTTTATAAACCTTCTCTAGCCTTAAAAGCATTACGAGAAAAAAAGAAGAAAGGTTTCAATCCCATTGCTTGAGCCATTCCTGTTTTTCAAGGCAGTTGTAGATGATGACCGCGAAGAAGCCGCAGAGGAAACCGTCTATGAAGCCCCACACGAGCCCGATGAAGCTCCCCATCCAGGAAGCCTCGTATCCCATGTAGAAGTCATCGAAGACCCCAATGAAATCCGTTTGGTTGGTGTAAATCCCATAGACCGCTGCCAAGAAGGTGCACACGCCCCAGAGAACCCCAATTGCGATGCCAACCCTCATGGGGTTGAGCTTCTCCACTGCCATGCTTTTCTTACTTTCTTTAAATTTAAATATCCTCTCCTTGTTAGATTTCCCATGCTCTCCGATAGGGAGATCAAGGAGAAGTTCAGGCCCATCTTCTTCCAGAACTATAAGAAATTCTATCCAGCGAAGACCCTGAAGGAATTGGGTTATAACAGGTACGTGTGCAAGAGGTGCGGGATAGGATTTTGGAGCACCCATTTTAGGGAGTTCTGCGACGACTGCACCGGAAAATACGACTTCATAGGGAAGAGTCCCGCGAAGAGAAAAGTGAGTTACAGGGAAGGGTGGGAGGTCTTCGTGAAGATCTTCAAGAAGTGGGGATACGTCCCCATAAAGAGATATCCTGTAGTGGCCAGGTGGTACGATGAGTTGTATTTCGTGGATGCTGGGGTAAACATATTCCAGCCCTACGTGGTTTCGGGTGAGGTGGAGCCCCCTGCTCCAGCCACTTTGGAACCCCAGTTTTGCTTGAGGTTCAACGACATCCCTAATGTTGGGTTCACGGGGAGGCACTATACGGGCTTCATCATGGTGGGGCAACACACCTTCAACACCCCCGAGAGATATGTCTACTTCAAGGAGGAGGGGATCCAA
This sequence comes from Nanobdellota archaeon, assembly GCA_003660925.1. Taxonomy (GTDB): domain Archaea; phylum Nanobdellota; class Nanobdellia; order B33-G15; family B33-G15; genus B33-G15. Next base: position 2,253 of record QMVD01000001.1, on the reverse strand, counting down.
CAAATATACGAGTTCCTCACCAAGGGCTTGAAGATCCCGAAGGAGGAGATAGTCTTCCATGAGGACATGTGGGCAGGAGGGGGAAACTTCGGACCTTGTATAGAGTTTTTCTCGAGAGGACTGGAACTGGGGAACCAAGTTTACATGCAATACGAACTCCTTCCTGATGGGAGTTACAGGGAGCTTAAGACAAAGGTTATAGATATGGGGGCGGGATTGGAGAGGTGGGCCTGGTTCACTCAAGGGGTTCCCATGAGTTACGACGTCACCTTCCCTTACGTGCTCAAACGAATTTACAAGGAGGTGGGACTCAAACCCGATAGGAAGCTCATGAAGGCGTTTGCCCCTTACTCCACCCTCTTAGAGAAGAAGGAGAGGTGGAGGGAGATATCCGAACTCTTGGGGATGGAAGAATCCGTCTTGAGGGAAGAGATATCTAGGCAGGCAGCGATCTACTCCATAGCGGACCACACCAGGACTCTTTTAGTAGCCATACACGATGGGGGACTCCCGAGCAACGTGTCGGGAGGTTACAACCTGAGGAATATCTTGAGAAGGTGTTGGAGCCTGATCGATAGGTACAACTTGGATCTGGAGTTGGAGAAGGTGTTTGAGTGGCACATAAAGGAGTTCGGTTCCTGGTTTGAGGAGTTGAAGGAAGTGGGGAAACTCTTCGATATCATTCAAGTGGAGAGGGAGAGATACATCTCCAGCATAACGAGGGCAAGGAAGGCCGTGGTGAAGGCGTTGGAGAAGGGGCTCACGGAGAAGGACGTGATAACCCTCTACCAGAGCTATGGGGTGATGCCTGAAACCATAAGACAAGTGGCGGAGGAATTGGGGGTCAGGGTTGATATAAGGAGAGAGGTATACAATGAATTGAGGAGGGAGGAGCCGAAGCCGAGGAAAAAGAGTAGGATCTTGGAAAAAGAGTTGGAGACGAAACCTTTGTTCTACGAGAAGCAAAGAGAGTACGAATTCGACGCCAATGTGATTTGGAGGAAGGGGAACTGGGTGGTTTTGGACAAGACCCTCTTTTATCCCACTGCTGGTGGCCAGTTACACGATACGGGGGAGATCAATGGGATCAAAGTGTTGGAAGTGGTCCAAGAAGGAAAAGCCATCCTTCACAAGCTTCAGAGACCCCTGAGGGGAAAGAAGGTCCACGGGGTGGTGGACAGGGAAAGGAGGAAGATGTTGGAAAAGATGCACACGGCCACTCACATACTGAATGCCGCGTGTAGGAAGTTGTTGGGTCCCCATGTGTGGCAACACGGCGCCGAAAAGACCCCAGAGAAGTCGAGGTTGGACATAACCCATTACAAATCCCTGACAAAAGAAGAAGTGAGGGAGATAGAAGAGTCGGCGAACAGGGTGGTGATGGAAAATAGGAGGATAAAGGTGAGGTGGATGGAAAGGGGGGAGGCGGAGAGAAAGTATGGGATGAGGATATATCAAGGGGGGGCTGCCCCTGGGAAGTTCCTGAGGATAGTCGAGATTGAAGGCTGGGACGTGGAGGCGTGCGGTGGATTGCATTGCGAGAGCACTGGGGAGGTGGGATTGATAAAGATACTCAACGTGGAGAGGATCCAGGATGGGGTGGTGAGGATAAACTTCGTGGCAGGGGAAAGGGCATTGGAGCACCTGTGGAGGGATGAGGAGCTGTTGAGGCAGGTCTCTGACTTGTGGGGGGTGAGTAAGGAGCTCGTCCCTAAGACCGCGGAGAGATTCTTCAAGGAGTGGAAGCTCCAGAGGAAGCTCATCGAGAGGCTGGCAGAGCAACTCGTCAAGAGATTGGTGGAAAAAGGAGAATTGGAAATAGAAATCCCTACCAACGATATGGGATTGCTGATAAAATTAGGAAAGAAATACAGGAAGGACGGATTGACTCTATTTGGGGAAAGGGTGGGATATGGCTTCGGGGAGAGGGCGAGGAACTCTTTGAAGAAGAGGTACTCCCACGTGGAAGGGGATTATGAGATAAAGGCCTGGAGCTGAGAGGCGATTTCGTGCATGCGCTCGAACCAGACGGAAAACCTCTCTCCCGTGAGCTTCTCGATCTCCGGCCAGCTCCTCCCCTGCAAGACCTTAGCGACCAACACTTTCTCCACCTTTTCTTCCAAGAAGTAGTCCCCGGAGAGGAAGTAGGCGAACGTGAGTTCCTTCATCCCGCCCACCACGCACTCGTAAGTCAGGTCTCCTTTCATGTACCTCTTAAGCTTCTCTTTCTGTACCCTCGTCAACCTGGGCTTC